>DATMJU010000333.1:0-15597 GCA_035553795.1 Vicinamibacterales bacterium | reverse complement strand
ATCCATCTCCGCGATCGGCATCGCCTTCGACTGCAGCGGCGACAAGTCTCCGCGGCTGACACGGCGCGCCGTCTCGTCGAGATGATCGAAGGCCTTGAGCCACTTGCGCGCGAACACCCACGTCAGCGCAAGGATGACGATCGTCGTCGCCAACGAGACCCCGAAGTTCCGCTGGTAAATCGGCATCGTCCGCGACATCGCGACGGAAGTCGGAATACCGACGCTCGCAAGCCACGGCCCGCGCTCGACAACGCTGTTGCCGAACACCCGTTCGACGCCGTCAATGCCGGTCAGGATCGCCGAAGGAGGAATATCAAATGGGTTGCGGACCTGGTCCGGTGGCGCGGTGGCCCGGCCCACATAGCGCGCCGCATCGAGGCTGCGCGCCACCACGACACTGGATTGGTCGGTCAGGGTGACGACGGAGCCGGGCGGCAGCGGGATCGATGCCAGCACCCGCTCGAGCGCTTCCAGGTGAACCGACAGGCCAATCGCGCCAACGACCCGGCCGCCAGACGCGATCGGATAGCCAAGCACGATGGCGTGCGCGGTGTTGCCCGTGGTGCCCAGCATTGGGCTGACGAGCGATTTGCCGGTGGTGACGATGGTCCGCAGCCAGGCCGGATCGAGTTTGCCCTCGACGCTCGGATCCGGCGGACGCGCCCACGCCACGGGCCGCCCTTCTGCATCCGCCAGCAACGCGTTGAGCAGCAGTCCGCCGGAACCAACGATCGGCTTGAGCACGTCAATCGCGGCGGCCGGATCGACCGCTTGCAGGCTCGGATGTCGCGACGCGGTGTCGGCGACCGCGTCCGCGGTGGCGAGGTTCTGGTTGACGTACACAACCACCGTGGCGGCCATGGTGCGCGTCTCGGCCGTGAGCTGGCGCACGTGCTCGTTGTAGGTCAGGCGCGCGCCGTAGAAGATGGCGGTGTAGACCACGACCGTCATGACGGCGATGACGATGAGGAGCTGGCGTCTGAGCGGTTGGGCCACGGGTCTACGTCCGCGCGAATGGTATCAGGCTGCGGCTAGCGAAGCGGGTCTGTTGCACCAGCTTCTTCGAAGCCGGCGGCACGCAGCCGGCAACTGTCGCAGTGTCCGCAGGGGCCGCCGTCGGCACGAGGGTCGTAGCAACTGTGAGTCAGGCCGTAGTCGAGACCAAGCGACAACCCAAGGCGGATGATGTCGGCCTTGGAGAGCTCGAGCAGCGGGGTGTGAATCGTGAGCGGCCGCCCTTCCACGCCGGCCTTCGTCGCCAGGCGCGCCATCTGCTCAAACGCGTGAATGAATTCCGGCCGGCAATCCGGGTAACCGGAGTAATCGAGCGCGTTGACGCCGATGAAGATGTCGGACGCGCCGAGCACTTCCGCCCACCCGAGCGCGATCGACAGGAAGATGGTGTTGCGCGCCGGGACGTAGGTGCTGGGAATCACCGCCGGATCGATCGGCTGATCCTTCGGCACCTCGATCAGTGACGAGGTGAGCGACGAGCCGCCGATGCGTGTCAGATCGAGCGCCAGTTCGAGGTGGCGCATGACGCCGAGCGATGCCGCGACCGCCCGCGAGGCATCGAGTTCGCGCACGTGCCGCTGTCCGTAGTTGAGGCTGAGCGCGCACAACTCGAACCCGTCACGCTTGGCGACCGCCGCCGCCGTGTAGGAATCAAGTCCGCCGCTGAGTAGAACGACCGCGCGTGCCATGACTAGTGAGACTTAGTGGATCTTAAATCGGTGGATCCTAAACGGTGGATCATCGGTGGCTCAGACGCCACGCGTCGTCGGGCTCCAGATGTACTTGTGCATCTGCAGCTGCACGCGCACATCGAGGCGGTCGGCAATGACCCACTCGGACAGTTGCTTCGCGTCCAGCTCGCCGTGCACCGGCGAGAACAGCACGGCGTTCACGCGCGACGGCAGCTGCTCGCGCTGCACGATGTCACGTGCGTATTCGTAGTCGCGGCGATCGGCAATGACGAACTTCACCTCATCGTGCGAAGTGAGCCTGGCAAGATTCGACCAGTCGTTCTTCTCTGCCTCGCCCGAACCGGGACACTTGATGTCGACGATCCGGATCACGCCGGCCGGTACTTGCTCGATGCTGCGATGTCCGCCGGTTTCGATCAGGACGGTCTTGCCGCTGTCGAGCAGCCGCTGCATCAACGGATAGACGTCCGCCTGCAGCAGTGGTTCGCCGCCCGTCACCTCCACCGTCGGGCAGCCGCGCGCTTCCACGTCCGCCACCACCTCGTCGACGCTCATCTTGCGGCCTTCATGAAACGCGTAGGGGGTGTCGCACCAGCGGCAGCGCAGGTCGCACGCCGTCAGGCGCACGAACACGCACGGCCGGCCGGCGTAGGTCGACTCGCCTTGAATGGAGTGGAAGATCTCGTTAATCGTCAGCACTGGAGCCTGTAGAACCTATTATTTTAGTCCTGTGCCGCTGCGAATCGGAACTTCTGGCTGGAATTACCCCACCGGCAAAGGCACGTGGAACGGCATCTTCTACCCGCTTCCCGAAGACCGCCAGCGAGGCTTTGACGAGCTGAGCTTCTACGCCGAGCGCTTCAACGCGGTCGAGGTCAACAGCACGTTCTACGGCCAGCCGCGCGCCAACGTCACGCTCGGCTGGGCGAAGCGCACGCCGGCGGACTTCGAGTTCGCGATCAAGATGTTCCAGAAGTTCACGCACCCGGGCATGTCGATCGACCCGGGCCCAGTCACGCAGGCGGACGTGGACGCGTTCAAAGGCGGCATCGACCCCCTCGCCGCGGCCGGCAAGCTGGGCCCGATCCTGGCGCAGTTCCCTGCGAGCTTCCAACGCACCCCGGAGGCGGCGGACTACCTCGAGTGGCTGATGAAGACGTTCGCCAACTACCAGCTCGCGATCGAGCTGCGGCATCGCTCGTGGAGCGACACGGCGGACACCAGCCGGCAACTCGCGGCGCATCACGCCGCGTGGGTGCAGATCGACGAACCGAAGTTCGCCTCGTCAATCCGGCAGGACCTGGTCGGCGGACCGGCGGAGTTCTACTACCTTCGCTTGCACGGCCGCAACGCCGCGCAGTGGTGGGACCACGCCGAGGCGGAAGATCGCTACAACTACTTCTATTCGAAAGAGGAACTGGAACCGATCGCCGCCGCGGTGCGCGACGTGCGGGCGCAGGTCAAGAAGGCGTACCTGTTTCTCAACAACCACTTCTCCGCGCAGTCGGTCGCCAACGCCGTCACGCTGAAGCAGATGCTCGACGAACCGCTCACCAGGCACATGCCGGCTGAGCTCGTTGAGCGCTTCCCGGATCTCGCCGGGATCGTGCCTACTTTGCCGCGCGCACGGTTACTCTGACGATCCGGTCTGAGTATTTGAGCTTGTCCACGACGTCCATCCCCGAGATCACCTTCCCGAAAACGACGTAGCGCAGATCGAGCCGCGGGGTATCTGCCAGCGTCACGTACATCTGCGTGTCCGCCTTGGCCGCATCCCCGTTATGCGCCAGCGCCACCGCGCCTCGCACGTGCTTGCGAATCTTCGAAAACTCCGCGACGCCGACCTTGGGACCATCAATGCGCCCCCACATCTTCTCCTTCGTCATGTCGCGCGTCTGCTGATCGCCAAACTGCATGACAAAGCCGGGCACCACGCGATGCACGCGCTGCCCGTTGTAGAAGCGCTTCTGGATCTGCGCGAGGATGTGCGCCACGGTCTTCGGCGCCTCGTTCGGATACGTCTCGAACTCGAAGGTGCCCTTCTCCGTCTCGACCACGACGATCGAGGGACCGGCGCCAGGCGACAGCTTGTCCTGGGCAACCGCGACATGGGCCGTCGCAACCAGGACAGCACACGCCAACGACAGCGACCACACCAATGACTTCATGACACTCCTACCTGACTCCTATTCGGGGGCACATGGCGACGAGCACGCACGACTGACAACGAGGGTACACCGGCCGGCAAACATTCTGTCCCCACGTCACGAGGTATTGGTTAATCACCGGCCACCACTGGCGCTTGACCGTCCGGTAGAGCGCCTGCTCGGTTTCTTCGGGCGTGCGCGTCCGCACCCAGCCAAGGCGATTCGAGATGCGATGCACGTGGATGTCGACGCAGATGTTCTCATCGCTTTGGAACGCGAGAATCATGACGAGGTTGGCGGTCTTCCGGCCCACGCCGGGAAGGGTCACCATTTCTTCGAGCGTGCCTGGCACCTTCCCGTCGAACTTCTCGAGCAGCATCCGTGCCGCGTCACGCACGTAGACGGCCTTGGTGCGGTAGAAGCCGACCGGGAAGATCAACTTTTCGATCTGCTTGATCGTCAGCTTTGCGACCGCCTGCGGCGTGCGCGCCTTCGCAAACAGGCGCGTCGAGGCCGCCAGCGTGGTTGCGTCCTGCGTGCGCGCCGAGAGCAGCGTCGAGATCAGGATCTGAAACGGATCCTTCTTCTGGCTCTCCGAGATCTTCTCCACTGCGGGCACTTCAAGCCCATCGATCGCGCGCGCCAGCGTGCGCATCACGCGATCGATCTGCCCCGGCTCTGCGAGCCCGGGCCAGGCAGGCCCGTCAGGGGACCGGGGTGACGGGCGCCTGGCCATTCAGCACGGCAATGGCGTTGGTGACGGCAAGGTCTGCCATCGCGGTTCGCGTTTCGGTCGTGGCGCTGGCCAGGTGCGGGATCAACAGCACGTTCTCCAGCGGCATCAGCGCCGGGTGAATCTCCGGCTCCTTCTCGTAGACGTCGAGCGCGGCACCAGCGAGCAGCCGTTCCTTCAGCGCCCAGGCGAGCGCCGCTTCGTCCACGACCGGACCGCGAGAGGTGTTGATCAGATACGCGGTGCGCTTCATCTTGGTCAGCGCCTTCTGATCAATCAGGTGTTTCGTCTCGGGCGTCATCGGGCAGTGCAGCGAGATGACGTCGGACGTCGCCAGCAGGCGATCGAGCGGCATTTGCGTGGCGCCGGGAATGCCGGCGTCGCGCCGAGCCGTGTAGGCGACCGACATGCCGAACGCCGGCGCCTTGTCGGCAACCGCGCGCCCGATGCGGCCAACACCGACCAGCCCGAGCTGCTTGCCGCGCAGCTCCATGCCGAGCATGTAGTCGAGGGCCCAGCCGCCCCACTTACCCGCTCGCACCACGCGCTCACCTTCGCCGAGCCGCCGCGTCACCGCGAGGATCAATCCCCACGTGAAGTCGGCGCACGCATTGGTCAGCACGTCAGGCGTGTTGGTGACGGCAATCCCGCGCGCCCGGCAGGCCGTGACGTCGATGTTGTTGTAGCCCACCGCCACGTTCGACACGACCTTGAGTTGCGGGCCGGCGGCATCGAGCACCGCCGCGTCGATGGTGTCCGTCAGCAAGCAGACGATCGCATGCTTGCCGGCAACACGCCGCAGCATTTCGTCGCGCGAGATTGCGTTCTCGCCCAGGTAGAGATCGAGATCAAAACCTTGTTCGAGCCTGCTCAGAACCTTGGATGGAAGCTTGCGCGTAACGAGAACTTTATGAACCAAACCCTTGGAACCCTTGGAACCTTTGGCACCCTTGGAACCTTGTTCTCAGTGCCCGTGGCATTTGCAGAAGCCGCAGTGGTTACAGTGCACGGCCGGCTCGATCATACACATCGTATCGTCCGCAGGACGCTCGAGTCGATACTGACCAAAGCTGATCGAGACCCGGGGCTCAGAGCCGCCGCCGAAGGCGGCGTCGCGCCGTAGCTCCCTGGAAGGTTCGGGAGCGGAGGCGGATCCCATGTGCTTCTGAATCGCTGCCCGAATCAATCCACGCAGTTCGTCGTCGTTCATTCTACGAACTCCAGCTGATCGACGATCCCGACGATGGCCGCATCCACGGGCGCCAGCTTCTTGCCCAGTGCCTCGCCGGCGGCGCGGCCTTCAATCACGACGATGACGCGCTCGCCAACGCCACAGCCAACCGAATCGATGGCCAGCAGCGTGGCGCCCTTTGCTTCGCCCTGCGGCGTTTCGGGCTGCACCAGCATCAGCTTCGCGCCATCGAACTGCTCGCGCTTGTGCGACGACACGACGTTGCCAACGACGCGCGCGATGATCATTTGTCCGCCGCCCTGGCGTGGGCGGATGCTTCGGCCACCGAGTAATGATCGACGATGCCAACGATGCCGGCGTCGGCCGGCACCTCGGTCGGGTACCAGGGCAAGCCGGCTTCCTTGCCACGCACGAAGAACACGGTCTCGCCGACGCCCGCGCCAACCGAATCCACCGCTACGAGAGGACGACCGGCATCGGCCCCGTCGGCGTTGATCGGCTGCACCAGCAGCAGCTTGATGCTGTGGAAATTGGGGTCTTTGATGGTGGCGACGACGTCGCCAATCACGCGGGCCATCTGCATTTCAGAGTTCTGCGCTTTCTGCGCTTGCTGCGGCCTTACTCGGCTACATCGACCGAATCGATGATGCCCACGACCGCCGCGTCAACGGGCGTGTCCTTCATGCCGGACGCCAGGCGCGCCGAGCTGCCGCTGACAATCAGCACGGTCTCGCCGACACCGGCGTCAACCGTGTCGATGGCGACCAGGTAGTTGCCTTCGGCTTTGCCTTTGGGGTCGACCGGGCGGGCCAGCAACAACTTCGTGCTGACCAGCCGCGGATCTTTTCTCGTCGCGACGACCGTCCCGACGATTCTGGCCAGGAGCACTTATTAAGCTCCGCTAGCCCTTGGCGTTCGCTTTGCCGATTGGCAGAACGTCTTCGAGGTTGGAGTGCGGTCGTGGAATCACGTGGACGGAAACCAGCTCGCCGACACGGCGCGCTGCCGCGGCGCCGGCGTCGGTGGCAGCCTTGACTGCCGCCACGTCGCCGCGCACGACGGCCGTTACGTAACCGGCGCCGATCTTTTCCCAACCGACCAGCGTCACCTTGGCGGCCTTCACCATGGCATCGGCCGCTTCGATCATCGCGACCAGTCCTTTGGTTTCGACCATGCCGAGTGCTTCACCCATTTACCTGCTCCTTAAACCCTTTTCATTTCAGCGCCCGAATGGCGTCTTCTATTAATGCCGTCAGCTCGCGGTATGTTAGCCGAATTTCCCCGTCCACGCCGCCTTCCGGCATGTCCGTCATCCCTCGGAACCGGTCGGCTGGACGCTGGGCAACCAGGCGTTCGTCGGAATCCGGCGCCTGGACGACCTGGCACTCCAGCTGCCCACCAGAGCTCTTGACGTCGTCGTCGGTGCAGATCGGCGCGGGTGACGCAATTCCGTACATCCCGCGAAGCCCCTGCAGACGCTCGACTTCGTCGCGCGACAGGACGTGCTCTCGCCCGAGCTGCCGGGCCACGAGGCTGATCTTCGCGAAGTGCTCGATCGTTTCCATGCGGTAGTACGCCGACATCACGTCGCCGGCCAGCGCCAGCGCGCCATGGTTGGCGAGCAGGAGGCCGTCATGCGCCTTGACGTACTTGCGGACCGCCGCCGGCAGTTCCTCGGTGGACGGCGTGGCGTACTCCGCAATCGGGATGCTGCCGAGCGTGGTGATGACTTCCGCCAGCACCGCGCGATCGAGGGCGATGCCGGCCACCGCAAACCCGGTCGCCGTTGGCGGATGCGCGTGGACCACTGCCCGCGCGTCCGGGCGATTGCGGTACACCTCGAGGTGCATCTTCAACTCGGACGAGGGCTCGCGCTCGCCCGCGATCCGCCTGCCGTCGAGGTCGGTGATCACCATCATGTCCGGGGTCATGAACCCCTTCGACACGCTTTTGGGTGTGGTGATGAGACGGTTCTCGTCGAGCCGGACGCTGATGTTGCCGTCGTTGGAGGCGACAAAACCGCGCTCCCACAGCCGGCGGCCGACCTCAACGATGTCTGCGCGCGCCTGCTCTTCGGCTTTCATCGCGACTGGAATTCAGCGCGGCACTTTTCGCTGTCGAAATAGATCGGGGTCGTGCCGCCCGACAGTTCGATGGCCTTGCCCGGAACGACGTAGGTGCCGCACACCGGGCACTGCTGCATCTTGACCGATGCCGGCGGTCCCCCAGCGCGACGACCGGCGGGCGCGGCGCCGCTCGCGCCACGCACGATCGCGTCCACGAACCGCCAGAAGGTTCGCGCGATGACAACGAAGAGTACGAAGAGGAGGAGGAACCGTGCCACGGTTGGTTACTTTCCGGCGCTCTCCGGATGGGCGGCCTTGATGCCTTCGAGACCCTTGCGCGCCGCCTGCCCTTCCTGCGAATCGGGCGACAGGTCAACGACCTGCTGCCACGCGCGGCCGGCGCCGGGCAGATCCTGCTTGCCGAACGCGCGCACGATGCCGACGTTCAACAGCGTCTTGATGTGCTTCGGATCGATCTTCAGCGATTGCTCGAACTGTGCGAGCGCGCGATCGGGCTGGTTCGTGTAGTAGTACGCCACGCCCAGGTCGGTCGACACGTTCGGGTCCGACGGGTTGATCGACATCGCCTGCTCGTACCAGGTGATCGCCTTCGGATAGTCCTCGGCGTCGAAGAACATGTTGCCCAACTGCACGCGCGACTGCACGTCGCTCGGGTTCTTCGCCGCCGCTTCCTCCAACGCCTTGGCGCGAACCGGGTCAACCGGGACGGCTTGCGGCGCGGCGGGCGTCTGCTGCTGTGGGGCCGGCGCCGACTGCGCCAGGGGCGCCACGGTGTCGCGGGCCGTGCGGCCGGCTTGCTGGGTGCCGAGCACCCAACCAACGATCAGGCCGAACAAAGAGCCGGCGATTCCAAAGACGATTGCATCCGCTCGCATGGGAACTCTCAGCTTAGCAATGTGCGGCGCAGCCAGTCCACAAGCGTACGGCCCACCTCCGCGTCACGATCCAGCAGTGCCGTGCCGTGCGCCACGGCGGTTACGACGTGCTGTTCGCGGGGTCCCGACGGCTCGGCGGCGAAGTCACGCATCGTGCGCAGCGCCATCGGGTCCTCGGCGCTCGCGGCAAGCCAGAGCGATCGTGAGCCAAGGCGCTTGATCAGCGAGACGTCGGTGCGCAGGCCGCGATAATCGAGCGAAGGCGACAACAGGCCGATGGCGCGCACCTGTGGCACGTCCACGGATGCCAGGAGCGCCAGGCTGGCGCCTAGCGACGCGCCGACCACGGCCATCGCATCCGGGCGCACATTCGGGCGCGCAATCAGCCACTGCATGGCCGCGCGTACATCCCGCGTCATGGCCGGCAAGTCTCCGGCCGACCCGGACGATTGACCATGACCGCGGAGATCGATCGCCAGCACGGTGAGCCCGAGATCGCGCAGGCGATCCGGCAAGGTACCCCATTCGCCCCGGTTGCGCGTGAGCATGTGCACGAGAAGGACCGCGGGTGACGGACGCGTCGCGCCTTCGTAGAACTCTCCCGCGATCGTGACGCCGTCCGCCGATGGCAGCGTCACGGGGCGCCCCGCCGCTTCAGCGCCTGGCGCGCACAGGCAAACGGCAAGCAGGATCATCGCCAACGCGGCGATGTACTCCTTCACCACGCGCCCCAAGCCGACAAAGATTGCGCGGCTGATCAGCGCGTGTCCGATCGACACCTCATCGAGGTGGGGCAGCGTCTTGAACAGCGTCAGGTTGCGGAGATCCAGATCGTGGCCGGCGTTGACGCCGATGCCAAGTTCGCGCGCGAGCGTGGCCGCCTCCACGTAGGTCTTGAAGCTCGCCTGGGCCGCGTCCGGCCCTCGCTCGAACGCCCGCGCAAACGGCTCCGTATAAAGCTCAACGCGATCGGCGCCCATCTGCTTTGCCCACGTGATGGCCGCAGGTTGCGGATCAACGAACAAGCTGACGCGAATCCCCGCGCTCTGCAGGGAACCGATCACACCCGACAACATTTCAGCGGGCGTATCGGCGGGCCATCCGGCTTCGCTGGTGATCTCGCCCGGCTTCACCGGCACCAGCGTGCACTGGTCCGGCTTTACCGCGAGCACGAGATCGAGAAAGCCCGGCCTCGGATCGCCTTCGATGTTGTACTCGACGCGGCCCTTGAGCGGCACCAGTTCGGCGGCGATGTCGTGCACGTCAGCGGTCGTGATGTGCCGCTGATCGGCGCGCGGATGCACCGTGATGCCGGGAGCCCCGGCATCGATGCACGTCCGCACCGCTTCGATCACGGATGGCAGGTGTCCGCCGCGCGAGTTGCGCACGGTCGCCACCTTGTTCACGTTGACCGACAGTTTGATCACGCGAGATGTTCCTTGACGACGCCGGCGATCTCGTTCGCCCACGTGCGAATGTCCGCGTCGTTCCTGCCTTCGAGCATGATGCGCAACAGCGGCTCGGTGCCGGAATAACGCACCAGCAGTCGGCCATTGCCTTCGAGCTGCTGCTCAACCCGGCGCATGACCTCGGCAATCGCGGGAACCGTCTTGAGATCGGTGCGTTCCCTGACGCGCACGTTCACCAGGACCTGCGGATAGGTCACGAGCGCAGATGCGAGCTCCGACAGCTCCTTGCCGGTGTCGGCCATGATCCGCAGCACGTTGAGCGCGGTCGCGAGTCCATCTCCCGTAAATAGGTGATCGGAGAAGATGACGTGGCCGGACTGCTCGCCGCCCAGCGCGAAGCCTCGTTTCACCATCTCTTCCATCACGTACTTGTCGCCGACAGCGGTGCGCACCATCTCGATGCCGCGATCGCGCAGCGCGATCTCGAGGCCGATGTTGCTCATCACCGTGGCCACGACGGTGGAGCCGGGCAGCCGTCCGCGATCCTTCAGGTAGATCGCCGCCATCAGCAGGATGGCGTCGCCGTCCACCACCTTGCCGGTGTGATCGACGAACAACGCGCGATCGCCGTCGCCATCAAACGCGACGCCGAGCCGCGCCTTTGAGGCGACGACCGCCTTCGCCAGCCCCTCAAGGTGCGTCGATCCGCAATCGAGGTTGATGTTCTTGCCGTTGGGCGTGACGCCGATCGCCTGCACTTCGAAACCAAGATCGCGAAACAGGCGCGGTGCGACGGGCTCGGTCGCGCCGTTGGCGCAGTCGATGACGATCCGCGCGCCTGTGAGCGATCCGGCGCTCTTCATGATCTCGAGCAGGTGCTGGACGTAGTGCGCGCACAGATCGCCACGGTCGCGATCGATCGCGCCCGGAGTCGCCGGCACCGTCCACGAGGTGTCGGCCACCATCGCTTCGACGGTCGACTCGAGCTGTTGTGTCAGCTTCGTGCCAGAACCGCCAAACACCTTGATGCCGTTGTCTTCGTACGGATTGTGCGAAGCGGAGATCACGATGCCCGCATCAAAGCCTTCCGTGCGCGCCAGGTAGGCAATCGCCGGTGTCGGGACGACGCCGGCGCTCACCACGGTGGCGCCCTCAGCGGACAGGCCGCGCGCCAGCTCCTCCTCGATCCACGTGCCTGACTCCCGCGTGTCGCGGCCGATCACGAAACGCAGCCGGTGACTCGCGTCCGCGGCGATCATCGTCTTTACCAGGGCAGCGCCAACGCGCGCCACCGTGTCGGGGACCAGCGGCGCAGTGCCGGCCTTCCCGCGAATGCCATCCGTACCGAAAAGTTTCATTTGGGTGGTCTTGGAGCAATCGTGACCGTCACGACCGCGGTTTGTGGTGTCCGAAGGCGCAAGCTCGCGTCCGGTACGCCGATCGTTACGACCTCGCGAATGGAGCGGGACTGATCCGTCACCGACACCGGCTCGGTAATCGCTGATTGCAGCAGCTTCAGCGCCGTCTCGGGCCCGGCGACTTCCACCATTTCAGGGTCGCTGGTGACCTTCGTAATCTCGAACCCTGGCGCAGGGCGGCCATCGATGTCCGGTTCGACCGGCACGCGCCTGATCCCCGACATCTCGAATTCCATCGTCAGCGTCGAAGGACCGACCTGCACGATCTCGATGCCGTACGGCACGTTGACCTGGCTCTGCGTGATGTGAAACAACCGGCGTCCGGGACGCGCGGTGGTGAGGTCGATCACCGCGGCCATGTCGCCGGCGGCCATACGGCTCAAGGCGCCTGACGAGCCGCGCAGCCGCACTTCGACCGTGTCCGGCGGATTGCCAACGAGCTCGAGTCCCGCCGGAAGATTCTGGAACTCCACCGGCGCGCGCATCACGCGTTCGACAACGCGTTCGCCCGCGACGATCAGCCAGAGCAGCAACGCGACCAGCGTCGACAGGAACTTCAGCCCGAGATTGCGAAAAGGATGGTACGCCATCAGCCCAGGGTGTATCCCGGCCTGCCGCTGTTTACCGCGGGCCCGGCGAAGCGTGACCACCGACTTGAGGCGCTCGCGGAGGCGATTGCCGTCGATGTCGTATTCCAGGTTGCCGTCCTCGACGATCGAAATGCGTCCGGTCTCCTCGGACACGACAATCGCCACCGCGTCGTTCTCCTCGGTGATGCCGATCGCCGCGCGATGCCGCGAACCGAGTTCGCGGCTCAGCCGCGGATTGATCGTCAGCGGCAGGAAGCACGCCGCGGCCGCGCACCGATCGCCCTGCACGATGACGGCGCCATCGTGCAACGGCGAGGTCGGTTGGAAGATGCTGACCAGCAGGTCGTAGGTCAGTTTCGCGTCGAGCAGGATGCCGCTTTCAATGTAGTTGCGAAGGCCGATCGACCGCTCGATCACGACGATCGCACCGGTCTTCTTCGCCGATAACGCCGTGGCGGCGACCACCAGTTCCTCAACCGTGTCCTCATCCGTCGACTTGCGATCGAACCGGCGGAACAGCTTGCCGCGGCCAAGGTGAATCAAGGCACG
Source organism: Vicinamibacterales bacterium (assembly GCA_035553795.1). Taxonomy (GTDB): domain Bacteria; phylum Acidobacteriota; class Vicinamibacteria; order Vicinamibacterales; family UBA2999; genus 12-FULL-67-14b. The sequence continues at coordinate 2,891 of DATMJU010000333.1, read as the reverse complement.
GCGGATGTCCGCCTGCAGCAGGACGATCGCCGCGAACACGACGTAGCCGACGATGTTACGGATCAGCCAGTTGAGCGTTTCGAGCTGGAAGCCGCGAGAGATGTAGAACAGGCCGATGATCGAGGCGATGCCGACTGCCATTTGCACCGCGCGCGTGCCGCGGATCAGCTTCAGCAGCTCGTAAATGACGATCGAGACGATCAGGATGTCCAGCACGTCCCACCACGTGATGGGCGGGCGTCGCAGCAGTTCGGCGAAACGCTGGAGCAGCTCGTTCGGGTTCATGGGCGCGGCCCAAAGATCCTACCCCGTCACCCCCCTGATTTGGTCCGCAACTCGCGCCACATGGACCATCTTCTCGACATTGTGGACGCGCACGATGTGGGCGCCAGCCAGGATGGCGGCTGTCACGGCGGCGGCTGTCGGCCAGTCACGCTCCTCCGCCGAAAGGGGTCCGGTAGCGGCGGTCATGAACGACTTGCGGGAAGGTCCCACCAGCAGCGGCAGGCCCAGGGACCCCAGGCGCTCGAGATCGGCAAGGACGCGGACGCTGTGCTCGGCCCGCTTGGCGAAGCCGATCCCGGGGTCGATCATCAGCCGGTCGCGCGCCACGCCGAAGGCCTCGGCCCTCGCCACGGCCTTTTGCAGCTCCATGGCGACGTCCTCGATGACGTTGGCGTAGTCGGCGTGCTCCGCCATGTCCTGGGGCCGCCCACGGGTGTGCATCAGGACGGCGGGAACGCCCCGCGCGGCGACGACGGGACCCAACTTGGGGTCGAAGGCGAAGCCGCTGATGTCGTTCACGATGGACGCGCCGTGATCGATGGCAGCGGCGGCAACCTCAGCCTTGTAGGTATCCACTGAGATCGGGATGCTGACGCGGCCGGCCAGCGCTTTGAGAACCGGAACGATCCGCGACAACTCCTCGACGCTGCCAACTGGGGGCGCGCCGGGACGCGTCGATTCGGCGCCGATGTCGAGGATATCCGCGCCGGCAGCCTGCATCGCCAGTGCGATGTCGCGCGCGGCGTCTGGATCGAGCGCCTTGCCGCCGTCTGAAAATGAATCGGGCGTGACATTGATCACGCCCATCACTAAAGTGCGCGGGCCGAGCACCAGTGGTGCCCGGCCCGGAATTGGCACGGTGAACGATCGTCGCGGGGCGGCGATCACTCCTGCGCGAGCGGCTTGCGGATCGGCTCCATCGGCGGAACGATGGACGGCCGCTCCTTGTCCTTGGCCGGCGCCGTGACGTCGGCGGCGGGCGCATCCGGAGCCGGTTCGAGCGGATGGCCGTAGGCCAGGCGGCGAACCTGATCGGCGTCGAGGACCTCGCGCGCGAGCAGCGCGTCGGCAATGTCCTGCAGCCGCGACTTGTGCTCCATCAGCAGCTTGGTGCAGTGAATGTACTGATCGTTGATGATGCGCTTCACTTCCGCGTCGATCTTCAACGCCGTGTCTTCGCTGTAGTCGGTGTGCTGCGCGATCTCGCGGCCGAGGAAAATCTGCTCTTCCTTCTTGCCGAAGGTCAGCGGGCCCATCGCCTCGCTCATGCCCCACTCGCACACCATGCGGCGGGCGAGGTCGGTGGCGCGCTCGAGATCGTTGCCGGCGCCGGTGGTGATGTTGCCGGTGGTGATCTCTTCAGCGATGCGGCCGCCGAGCAGGATGCCGATCTGGTCGACCAGATAGTTCTTCGAGTAGTTGTGCTTCTCGTCGGTCGGCAGCGACATGGTCAGGCCGAGCGCCATGCCGCGCGGCACGATCGTGACCTTGTGCAGCGGATCGGCGTGCGGCAGCAGGATGCCGAGCAGCGCGTGGCCGGCCTCGTGAATCGCCGTGACCTTCTTTTCGTCCTCGGTGACGATCATCGAACGCCGCTCGGCGCCCATCATCACCTTGTCCTTGGCGTACTCGAAGTCCCACATCGCGACGAGCTTCTTGTTCGCGCGCGCCGCGTTCAAGGCGGCTTCGTTCACGAGGTTCGCCAGGTCGGCGCCGGTGAAGCCCACCGTGCCGCGCGCGAGGATCTTGATGTCGACATCGTCGGCCATCGGGATCTTGCGGGTGTGAACCGCGAGAATGCCTTCGCGGCCGCGCACGTCCGGACGGTTGACGATCACGCGGCGATCGAAGCGGCCCGGGCGCAGCAGCGCCGGATCGAGCACGTCGGGCCGGTTGGTCGCGGCCATCAGGATGACGCCTTCGTTGGATTCGAAGCCGTCCATTTCGACCAGCAACTGGTTCAGCGTCTGCTCGCGTTCGTCGTGACCGCCGCCGAGACCAGCGCCACGGTGACGGCCGACCGCGTCGATCTCGTCGATGAAGATGATGCAGGGCGCGTTCTTCTTGCCCTGCTCGAACAGGTCGCGCACGCGCGACGCGCCGACGCCGACGAACATCTCGACGAAGTCGGAGCCGCTGATCGAGAAGAACGGCACGTTCGCTTCACCCGCGACGGCGCGCGCCAGCAAGGTCTTGCCGGTTCCCGGAGGGCCCATCAACAACACGCCCTTGGGAATGCGGCCGCCGAGCTTCTGGAACTTCTGCGGTTCCTTGAGGAACTCGATGATCTCCTGCAGCTCGCTCTTCGCCTCTTCGGCGCCGGCGACATCACGGAACGTCACCTTCTTCTGCGCGGACGACGACAGCTTCGCCTTGCTCTTGCCGAACGACAGCGCCTTGTTGCCGCCGCTCTGCACCTGGCGCATGAAGAAGATCCAGAAACCGATGAGCAGCAGGATGGGCGCCCACGACAATAGCAGCGCGGCCCATGGCGAGGCCGTCGGCTCCTTCGCCGCGACGATCACTTTCTTCTCGATCAGGCGATTGACGAGCCCCTCGTATTGCAGCGGCAGCGTCGTACGGAACTTTTCCTTCGCGAGCGTGGA
>DATMJU010000332.1:0-21998 GCA_035553795.1 Vicinamibacterales bacterium | reverse complement strand
CCGCTCGAAGGCGTGGCGCTGGTGCTCGGTGTCGACGCCCTGATGGACATGGGCCGCACGATGACGAACGTGGTCGGCAACTGCCTGGCGTCGGTGGTGATTGCGAAGTGGGAAGGCGAGTTCAGGCCTACTGCCACAGATTCAGGAAGAACGTAATCAACAGCGCGTTCGCGAAGTCGATGAAGAACGCGCCCACCAAGGGCACCACGAGAAATGCCTTTGGTGACGGGCCGTAGCGCTCCACCAGCGCGCCCATGTTGGCCATCGCGTTCGCGGACGTGCCGAGCATGAAGCCGGCAAACCCTCCCGACATCACCGCCGAATCGTAGTCGCGGCCCATCACGCGCGGCACCAGCCATAAGCAGATCGCCGCAATCAGCGCCACCTGCGTGGTGAGAATCACCATCAGCGGGATGACCAGGCCGGCAAGCTCCCAGAGGCGCAGCGTCATCAGCGCCATGACCAGGAACAGCGACAGCGCGATGTTGCCAATGTCGTCGATCGCCCGCATCGACAGCCCGAACATCCCGGTGACGTCATCAAGGTTGCGGATGACCGCCGCCACCAGCATCGCGCCAATGTACGCGGGCAGTGTCAGGCCGAGGCTCGTCAACCAGCGGCTGACCCAGATGCCGAGGCCGACCGTGACCAGCAGCAGCACCAGGTGCTTCATCAGCACGTAGGCTTCGACGTCTTCGCCGGCCGGCGCCGCTTCAGGCGGTGACGGCACGTGCGCCTCCGCCACGTTCGCCAGCGTCGTCGAGCCGGGGCCGCCCGGGCCGATGCGCAGCTTGCGCTCGACGAGATAGGTGCCGATCGGTCCGCCGATCACGCCGCCGGACACGATGCCGACCATCGCGGCCGCCACGGCGAGCGTGGCCGCGCCCTGGACGCCCGCCTGCTCGAAGAGCGGCGCGAACGCGAGCCCGGTCGCGGGGCCGCCGGTCAGCGTGACCGATCCGGCCAGCACGCCCATCAGCGGATGCTGGCCCAGCGCCCACGCCACCGCGGAGCCCAGCACGTTTTGCAGCACGGCCACGATGAACGCGAGGATGAAGAACGTGAACACCAACGGTCCGCCGCGGCGGAGCAGCGCCAGGCTGGCCGCGAATCCGATCGACGCGAAGAACGTGTTCTGCAGCGGCACTTGCAGCGCGGTGTCGAACTTCACCGGTTGCACGCCGTTGAAATAGAGAATCGCGAGGATGCCGGCGACCGGCAGGCCGCCACACACCGGCGCCGGGATGTTGACCTTGCCGAGCGCGGGAATCAGCCGGCGGATGCCGTAGCCGATGAACAGGATGACGCCGGCGAACGCGACGGTCTGGACGAGATCAAGCGTAATGGGCAGCACGACGCGAGTATATAGCCGCGCGCCCTACGGTGCGTCGGTGGGTGGGCGCAGCTGTTCGAGGCGGCCGCGCAGTCCGCTCGACACCATCACCTCGTTGTCGGCCGTGACGATCACGCCTTCGACTCCGGGCAGCTGCTCAATCAGCTTCATGCCTTCGTACGGTCCAAGGATGAACACGCCCGTGGAGAGCGCGTCGGCGATCACGGCGCGACTGGTGACGATCGTGACGCTGCGGCAGCCGCTGGCCGGTTCGCCGAAATCAGGATCCAGCAGGTGGTGATAGCGCTTGCCGTCCTTGAGGAAGGCGCGTTCGTAATCGCCTGAGGTGCTGAGCGTGCCGTCGCTGATCTCCAGCGTGGCAAACGGTTCGTGCGCGCCGCGCGGATCGGCGATGCCCAGCTTCCAGGGCGGGCCGCCGTTGGTGCCGGCCACGTACAAATCTCCGCCGGACTGGATCAGGAAGTCCTGATACCCGCGCGCCTTGAACATCGCGATCGCGCGATCGACGGCGTAACCCTTGCCGATGCCGCCCAGGTGCACCTTCATGTTGGGCCGGTTGATGAATGCGGTGCGCGCGGTGCCGTCTACCTGTACCGCGCGATAGTCGATCCGCTTCAACCGCGGCTCGATCAACTGCCGGTCGGGGATGACGTTGTCCTGGTCGTGATCAAACCGCCAGATGTCGCTGAGCGCGCCAAACGTGATGTCGAACTTGCCGCGCGTCAGCTCGCTGGCCGCCGCGGCTTCGCGCAGCACGGTGATGGTGTCTTCGCTGACCGCCACCGGCGAGATGCCCGCATTCATGTTCATGCGGACGGCGTCGCTGCCGTCTTTCCACACGCTGAGGAGCGCCTCGAGCCGATCGAACTCCTTGAAGACCTGCTCGAACGTTTCGACCGCGCGAGCCTCATCGGTGGTCCACGCCGCGAGCCGCAGTTGGGACCCCATCGACACGCGGGACTGCTCGATCAACCTGGGCGCCGCCGGCTCGTGGGCGCAGCCCCCAAGCACGAGCAAAGCCAGTATGCTGGGAAGGTGAGTGACAAGGCGAAGCTTCAGATTGTGCGCAATCATCCGCAGGACATCCAGGACAGGCCAGTCTACCTCTGGATCGACGGCGTGAAGTCGGAGCGCATCTTGAAGTACGGGATGACCTTCGAGCAGGAGATCGACCCGGGGCACCACAAGCTCAAGGCGCACAACACGCTGTTCGGCCAGACCGTGGAGTTCGACGCCGCGCCGGGCGAGACCATTCGCTACACGTGCGAGAACGGCCTCAGCCCCGGCGGCATCGTGATGGTGCTGATGATGGGCGTCGCTTACCTGAAGGTGCGCCTCAAGCGAATCTGATCGCCGCGCCGTTCCGGTTCCTGGCGAGATGCCACATCTCGTTGAGGGCCATGAACGCGCTGATCGCGCCAATCACCGCAAACGTCCACCAGATCGACCGGTTCACCCAGAACTCAACCTGCGCCAGACGCGCGGCGTCTTCGGCGCCGCCGAGCAGCGTCACGAAGTGTGATTCGCGCAAGACGATGGTGGCGATCGCCAGGCTCGCGATGCTGACCATGATGTCGACGATCGAGACGGCCGTCGTGCGCCACGGGCGAATCAGATCAGCCAGCGACACGCCGACGCTGACGGCCACCGTGGCCACGATCGGGAAGTAGAGCTGATTCCAGATGGGCGCCGCCGCGTACTGCACTGCTTCGCCGCCGTGGAGGATGAAGTTGGGCAGCCCGATTACTTTCGTCCAGTAGATCAGGAAGGCGAGCTGAAACACCAGGCCGATGACGGTTTCGGACCGCGGAATCTCGCGGCCGGTGCTCGGCTTCGGCAGCCGCATCGGGTTCCAGTTCTCGAGCGCGGTGAACTTGACGCGCTCGTGCTCGAGCACGGCGAAGATGATCGTGACGATGCCGACGGAGTAGATGCCTCCGTTCCACGCCGATTGCAGCATGCGTGAGAGCCACTGGCCCGGCTGATCGGAGTAGAGCGCCGTCACCGCGCCGCCGACCAGGATGATCGGCAGGACCACCCAGAACACGACGATGGCGAGCGTCTGGCGATAGTAGGGATACAGCGCCGGTCCGATCAGTTGCTGCTGCGGCATGTAGCGGCTGGCCATCAGCCACGGATGGCCGTGCGGCTTGAGCAGCGCGGCCTGCTCGTCTTCGTTGAGCGCGCGCCCGAGTTGGGCCTCGCGCTCTTCCGCCTGCGAGCGCAGGTTGTCGGCGAGCTCCGAGACGATGTCGGGGTTGGCCGACTTCGGGAGGTGGCGGCGGACGGCGGCGACGTAGCGTTCAATGAGATCCATGGGTGCGTCCTAGATGATGCGGTCGAGCGAGGCGTTGATCGCCTTCCACTCCGCGAGCAACTGCTTGAACACCTGGCGGCCGTCGGAGGAGAGCTTGTAGAAACGCTTCTTGCGCCCGCCCTCTTCGCGCCACTCGCTGGTCAGCAGCTCTTGTGACTCGAGGCGGCGCAACAGGGGATACAGCGTGCCTTCGTCGATATCGAGCCCGAGGTCGGCGAGCGCCTTCCGCAGCGTGTATCCGTAATGCTCCGACCGCAACTGCGCCAGCACCGCCAGCGTCAAGCTGCCGCGCCGCAGCTCGAGCCGCAGCGTGTCAAAGAGGTTCGGGTCCATATCCTGTGCGCCGCATACTGTGTGCGACATACTGTATGCGATACAGTATACGGAGGTCAAATACAAAGGTTCCAGGGGAACCCCGGGCTACGCCCAGCGATACCCGTGTTTGCTTAGCGGTAACGACCGAATTCTCTGGCCGTTGATCGCGAAGATCGCGTTGCAGACGGCAGGGAGGATCGGCGGCAGCGCCGGCTCGCCGAGCCCGGTCGGGCTGTTGTCCGACAGCACGAAGTGGACGTCGATCACCGGCGGCGCCTGGCGCATGCGAAGCAGCTGGTACTGGTTGAAGTTGCTCTGGACCGCGCGGCCGCCTTCGATGGTGATCTCCTGCGTCATCAGCTCCGAGAGGCCATCCATGACCGCGCCCTGGCACTGGTTGATGGCCATGCTCGGGTTGACGATCTGCCGGCCGACGTCGCCGGCGACCCACACCTTGTTGACCTTCAGCGCGTTGTCTTTCGTGAGAGTGACCTCAGCGACTTCAGCGAAATAGCCGCGGTGGCTGAAATGACAGGCAACGCCCATGGCTGTTTGCCCGCCAGCCCGCTGGCCTGTTGGCCTGCTCGCCCATCCCGACCTTTCCGCCACCGCTTTCAACACACCGGCCATCCGCTCGGCGCTGAAGCCATCACCTGCAGGCTTAGTGCGCGGGGTCGCGAGCAGGTCGAGGCGGAACTGCAGCGGATCTTTCCCCGCCGCGTGCGCGAGTTCGTCGATGAAGGACTGGTAGACCCACGCCACCGCGTTGCTGCGCGGCGCGCGCAAGGCGCCGGTGGGCACGCCAAGGGGCATCAGCGACGCTTCGATCGCGAAGTTCGGGACGAAGCCGCTCGGGAACTCCGTGTTGGGAATGTTCGCCGACTGCGCGAAGGTGTTCGGCGCATTTGGCGGGGGATTCATCGGCCCGTAGCTGACGAAGTGTCCACGCCACGCCGTTACCTTGCCGGCCGCATCGATGCCGCCCTTGAGGAAATGGAAGCCGCCGGGGCGATAGAAGTCATGGCGCATGTCGTCCTCGCGCGTCCACAACAGCTTCACCGGGCCGCCACCGATCTCCCTGGAGATGTGCGCGACTTCGACCGCGTAGTCATTCGACAACCGCCGTCCGAAGCCGCCGCCCGCCTGCAGCATGTGCTGCGTGATGTCCTCATCGCGCAGGTTGAACAACTGCTTGCACATGTCGCGGCCGCGCTGCGGCGTCTGGCTCGGCGACCAGAGTTCGAGTTTGCTTCCGTTCCAGCGCGCGGCGCAGTTCTGCGGCTCGAGCGGCGCGTGCGAGATAAAGGGGTAGGAGTAGGCGCCCTCAACGACCTTCGCGGCCGACTTCAGCGCGCTATCGGGATCGCCGTCCTTGCCCACCGTGAATGCCGGCGGCAGCGCCGACAGTTCCAACGCGCGCTTCGCGAAGCCCGCGCTGCTCTGCGCCGCGGTCGGGCCCTCGTTCCACTTCACCACCAGCTTCTTGCGCGCGCTTTCGGCCTGCCACCAGCTGTCGGCGACGATCGCGACGCCGCCCAGCAGGCTCGTGAGATCCGCTCCGCCTTCGACGATGAAAGCGTGCTTCACGCCGGGCTGGGCCTTGATGATATCGAGATTCGCGCCGGCCACCTTTCCGCCGAACACCGGGCACTTCTCGAACACGGCGTAGAGCATTCCGGGAAGCGTGAAGTCGATCGAGAAGATCGGCTGACCCGTGACAATGGCCTTGAGGTCCACGCCCTTCGTGGGCTTGCCGATGATCGTGTAGGTTTTCGGATCCTTGAGTGCGACGGTGCGAAGGTCCGGTGGGGCGAGCGACGCCGCCTTGGTCGCAAGTTCACCGTAGGTGAGCGAGCGATTCGATGCCGCGTGATGCACACGGCCGGCGGCGGTGGTGATCTCCGCTGCCGGCACGTTCCACGTCTGCGCCGCTGCACCGATCAACATCTGCCGGCCCGCCGCGCCCGCGCGGCGCAGTGGCTCCCAGTTGGTTGGCGTGCCTGTGCTGCCGCCGGCATTCTGGGGACCGTACTTCACCGGGTCGAGGTCCGCCTGCACGAGGCGCACGTTCTTCCACTCGACGTCGAGCTCCTCGGCAATCAGCATCGGCATCGACGTCTTGACGCCCTGGCCGACTTCCGGGTTCTTCGCCACGATCGTCACGATGTTGTCGGGCGTGATGCGGATGAAGGCGTTGGGCGTGAAGTCGGCGCCGGCTTGCGCAAGCGCGTCGAGGCCCTCAACGTGCGCGGCGATGAGTAGTCCGCCGCCTGCAAGGGCGGAGACGCGCATGAACGCGCGGCGCGAAAGGTCCTGGGTCTTGGGGCTTGGGGCTTGGGCCATGACCTATTCCTCCCCTCGAGCAACCTGGGTGTTCGTCGTCGCGGTGCCCGCGGCCTTGTGAATCGCCTCGCGGATGCGGACGTAGGTGGCGCAGCGGCAGATGTTGCCGTTCATCGCGTTGTCGATGTCCGCGTCGGTCGGACGCGGCTTCTGGTTGAGCAACGCGACGGCCGACATGATCTGGCCGGCCTGGCAGTAGCCGCACTGCGGCACGTCAATCTCCTGCCACGCGACCTGCACGGGATGCGTGCCGTCTGCCGACAGTCCCTCGATCGTGGTGATCGCCCTGCCCGCGGCGGCCGACACGCGCGTCTGGCACGATCGCGTGGGCTTGCCATCAATGTGCACCGTGCACGCGCCGCAGGCGCCGATGCCGCAGCCATACTTGGTGCCTTTGAGATTGAGGATGTCGCGCAGCGCCCAGAGCAGCGGCATGTCTGCCGGTGCGTCGACGCTGGCCTGCTTGCCATTGACGGTCAGGGTGTAGGCCATACGGGACAGGATAGGCGAATAGGCCGATAGGCGAATAGGCCTATAGGCCCATTGGCCTTCGTTGCGACCCATCCGGAATGCTTCTGAGTTGTCTCCGTTTGAATTCGGATGCGAACAGCCGTATCCTTTGGCGATCTATTCGGGAAGAACTCTGCCTCGGGAAGGAGAGCTAGAGATGAGCCGGATCGTTACCTCGCTTGGTGTGTTGACGGTATTGGCGTTGCCCGTGACCGCGGCTGCGCAGGCGCCGACGTTTACGAAAGACATCGCCCCGATTTTCCAGAACAAGTGCGAGGCGTGCCACCGGCCGGATTCGATCGCGCCGATGTCCCTCGTCACATTTGAGGAAGCTCGGCCCTGGGCGCGGTCCATCAAGAACCGCGTCGCCGCGCGGCAAATGCCGCCCTGGCACATTGACCCCACCGTCGGCATCACCGAGTTCGAGAACGATCGCTCGTTGTCGGCCAAGGAAATCGACACCATCGTGAAGTGGGTCGATGCCGGTTCGCCGAAGGGCGACGCCAAGGACATGCCGCCCGCCAAGGTGTGGCCGAACGAACAGGGATGGAACTACGCCAAGGACTTCGGCCAGAAGGAACCGGACCTGATCATCAAGTCCCTGCCCTGGACGCAGAAGGCCGGCCAGAACGACGCGTGGTGGAAGCCCGTCGTCGAAACCGGCTTGACCGAACCGCGCTGGGTCCGCGCCCTCGAAATCCGCCCGAGCAGCGTGAAGGGCCGCAAGATTACTCACCACGCCATTGCCCGCCTGCAGCAGCGTGAAATTGATCCGCTGGCGCAGAACGCCGATGACGCCAACGGCAACCCGCAGCCCGGCACGTTCATGGAATGGGCCGTCGGTAAGCAGGGCGAGATGATGCGCCCGAACAGCGGCAAGCTGATGCTGCCCGGCTCGAAGATCGTGTGGGACATCCACTATTCCAACGGCGGCGAAGACATTACCGACACCGTTGAACTGGGCATCTACTTCTACCCGAAGGGCCAGGAGCCGAAGTTCCGCCAGGTACTGCACCTGATGGGCGGCACCGGTGGCACCGGCGTGGGGGCGCTCGGCTCCGGCCTGGACCTGCCACCGAATACCGTGAAGGCGACCGAAGGCTACTTCCTGATGCGCGAGAACGGCCGCATCGAGAGCTATCAGCCGCACATGCACCTGCGCGGCAAGTCGATGACGCTCGAAGCCATCCTGCCGAACGGCCAGTCGCAGATCATCAGCCACGTGGCCGACTTCAACTTCAACTGGCACAACACCTACGTCTACAAAGAGACGGCGGCGCCGCTGCTGCCGAAGGGCACGATCATCAAGGTGACGGCGTGGCACGACAACACCGCCAACAACAAGGCCAACCCTGATCCGAACGTGTGGGTGGGTTACGGCGACCGCACCGTCGATGAGATGGCGCACGCCTGGGTCAACGTCACGTACTTGAACGACACAGACTACCGCGCCGCGATCGAAGAGCGCCGCAAGGCCGTCAGCACCACCACGGCTGCGTCACAGCAGCAGTAAATCACCGCACATGTTCACAACACGCTTTGTGACCGTCACCATGGCAACCGCCGTGGTGACGGCCTCTCTCGTACTGACCCACGACAGCTTGTCCACCATAGCCTTGGCGAAGGTGGACCAGGTGAAGTCTCCTCCGGGAGGCGTGCTGGCCGAGCCTGTCGTCAACTCCGGCGGCCCGATCTATGCGGCCTTTGAAGGCCAGGGACCGTTGAAGGATGGCCGGACCGTGCTGCTACTCGGCTACTTCAATCGCAACCGGACGCAGCTGGTGGATATCCCGATCGGCCCGGACAACAGCATCGAGCCGGGAGGCCCTGACTACGGTCAGCCTACGCACTTCCTGCCCGGCCGCCAGCACGGCATGTTCGCGATCGTCCTGCCGAAAGACTTCGGCACGAAGCGGCTGTCGTGGACGATCAACGCGAACGGCCACAAGAACGTCGTAACGTTTTGGGCCAATCCGCAGTACTACATCGACTTCTACAAGAACACGGCGAATGGCAACGAGCCGCCACGCATCAAGTTCGCGATGGACGGCAGCGAGTACATCGGCCCTCCGCGCGAGCGGACGGTCGCGACACTCAGTGCCACCGTCGGGCAGCCGCTCGATCTCACGGCGTGGGCGGCCGACCAGCCCGCGACGATCACGTTCGAAAGCGGCGCGGAACCTCCAGCGCCAGCGCCGGCACCGGCCACGCGCAAGCCCGCCAACGAGCCGCCGCCGGCATTCATTGGCGGCCGTGTCGTGAGCGTTGCCCCGCCTGCGGCTGGTGGCGCGGCAGCCGCGGCGGCCGCCGCGCGTCGCGGCGACATCCAGGTGATCTGGAAGAAGTATCGCGGTCCTGGTGACGTGAAGATCGGCACCGAGACGATCAGCCTCGTGACCGGCGGCGACCCGAAGAAATACGTGGAAGCGAAGACGACCGCGATGTTCAGCGCGCCGGGAACCTACTGGCTCCGCGCGCAAGTGAATGACGCGTCAGGCAACGGCGGCGGCGGCGACCAGTGCTGTTGGACGTCCGCGCATATTGTGGTGAATGTGAAGTAAGCAGTAGGCGGTAGGCAGTAGGCAGAAAGACAAGAGTTCTTCTGCATACTGCCTTCTGCATACTGACTACTATCTCCCGAAGATGATCTTCTCTCTGTGAAGTAGACCGGCCGTCGCCCGGATGGCCACCACCGCGAGCACCACGTTCACCACGCCTACAACCGCGAACACCATCACGCCGATCGGCTTGTTGCCGAGCACGTCGGTGAGCAGAGTCTGCTGGCCGATCCACGGGATGTAATACATCCACGCCTTCGTGCCGGTGGGATTCATGGTCGCCATCATGCCGGGGATCATCTGCGCCATCATCAGGAAGCTCAGGTAGCTCTGTGCTTCCTTGAAGGACTTCGCAAAGGTAGCGACGTACATCTGAATCGCAACGATCAGCGGGCACAGCGGCAGCACCACCGCCATCGTGCCGAGCATCTCCGGCGTGCCAAGGCGGAAGCGAATGCCCAGGTCCTGCAGCGGCAGGTAGCGGAACATCGCGAACAGCAGCCCCGCGGTGATCATCACCGTGGCAATCGCCGTCAGCGTGCCGGCGAGCCACTTGCCGGCGGCAATCGCGATGCGCGGCGCCGGATTCACGAGCAGCGCTTCGAACGAGCCGCGTTCACGTTCACCGGCCGTGGAGTCCGTGGTGATGCCCATGGCGCCGGTGAACGCCGACAGCATGACGAACAGCGGGATGAAGCCCAGAATCATCGCCGCTCGCTGCTGAGCGCTCGACACTTCGACATCCTCGACCTGCACGGGTGAGGCCACGACGGGACTGACGCCGCGTGCGATCAGGCGCAGGCTGCCAATCTCCCCGCTGTAACGGTTCAGCATCTGCCGCACTCGCTGGATCTTGGGCCGCGCATTCTGGCTCGAACCGTCGGAGATCAGGCGCACTTGCGCCGGCCTCGACGCCTTGAAGTTCTTCGCGAAGTTCTCGGGGATGACGACCACGACATCCTCGCGTCGCGAGCGCACGGCCTCTTCCGGATTCTCGGGGCCTTCGACAATCGTGACGCCCGCCTGCTGCTTCAGCCAGTCAACAAACGCCGGTGCATTTGCGGCGCCGACCACCGGCACGGTGATGTCCTCAACCGAGCGCTGGCGGCTCGCCATGCTGTTGAACATGAAGAAGATGATGCCGGGCGCCAGGAGCGAGCTGACCAGCACGGTGATAATCGATCGCCGGTCGCGCGACCAGTCCTTCAGCTCCTTCTTGATGACGACAAGCGCCTGGGTCACCGGCGTCGACTTGGCACTCATGAGACGCTCTCCGGTTCCAGGCCGCTGAGCGCGACGAACGCGTCCTCGAGATTCTCATGGCCGGTCTGGCGGCGCAGGTCGTCCGGCGACCCGGCCCCGACGATCCGTCCGCGCGCGATCACGACGATCGTGTCGCACAACGCCGACACTTCCTGCATGACGTGACTCGAGAACAGCACCGTGTGTCCCTCACCCTTGAGGCGGCGAATGATTTCGCGGACCGCGCGCGTGCTCATCACGTCGAGGCCATTGGTCGGTTCGTCGAGCAGCACGTTCTTCGGGTTGTGCACGATCGCGCGCGCCAGCGCCGTCTTGGTGCGTTCACCGTGCGAGAAGCCGGCGACGCGCCGCTCGGCGATCGCCGTCATGTCGAGCATCTTGAGCAGGTGATCGGTGCGGCTGCGCAGGTCCGCGCCGGTGATGCCCTGCAGCTCGCCGAAATACTCGATGTGCTCGCGCGCCGTGAGCCGCGGGTAGAGGCCCGACTGATCAGGCAGCACGCCGAGCGCGAAGCGGGCGCCCTGCGGATCAGCGACCGCATCGATGCCGTCCACGAGGATCCGTCCCTCGTCCGGCCGCATCAGCGTGTAGAGCATGCGCAGCGTCGTCGTTTTACCGGCGCCGTTTGGCCCGAGCAGTCCCGTGACCTTGCCGTCGTCCGCCGTGAAGGTGACGCCGTCAACGGCGCGGACATCACCGAAGCGCTTGTGGAGGTTGTCGATCGCGATCACTGGGTGGCTCCGGCACGAGAAGGGTCTGGACCGGCAGGAGTGACGAAGAACCCGGGTCGCCGCACCCGGTCCACACAGGCGATGTCGATGCCGTCCGGGCTGCCGCGCTCGATGAAGCTGCGCATGACGCGCTGGCCGCAACCGGTGCCGCCGGCCGTGTGGCCGGTGCCGGGCATGACGACGTGCCTGGAGTTGCTCAGCGTCTTGGCAACCTGTTCGCCCCACGACGGTGGCGTGACCGGATCGACCTCGCCGGACATCACCAGCGTCGGGATCGAAGAGGTGAGCGGCTCATAGAACGACGCATCCACCTTGCCGCGCGGCCAGAAGGCGCAGCCGCCTTGCTGGATCGCCATGACGTACTCGCCGAACAACGTGGACTCGGCGCCCTTCTTGAAGTCGTCGGGCGTGAATCGACCGGCGTCTTCGGCGCAGATCACGGACAGCTGCATGCCGACGCTCATGTTCGTCTCGCTGGAATCGTTCATGCCGGCCATGGCGAGCATGCTCTGGAAGTCGTTACGCTCGGCGGCGGCGACCACGGCCGGCACCAGCGCCGTCATCATGGGCGAGTAGAGCGCCATGACGATGACGTTCGCCACGAGCCGGGCTTCGAGCTTGACGTCGTCGGACTCACCGGTGCGCGGGTGGGTCACCTTCACGACCGGAGGATTCTTTCGGAGCCGATCGAGCAGCGCGCGCGTGCGCTCGAGCAGATTCGGGTAGGCGGCGTTGCAGCCTGGATCGGCGGCGCAGTCCCTGGCCAATAGCTCGAAGGCGCGTTGTGCGTCGCGCGGAAAGAAGAGCGGCAACCGCATGTCGGGCGGCGCCACGCCGTCGAGGATTGCGCTGCGGACGCGATCGCCGTGCTGGCGCATGTAGACGAGGGCGGCGCGAGTGCCGTACGAGCCGCCGTAGAGATTGATCTTGTCGTAGCCGAGAAAGGCGCGGACGTCATCCAGGTCGTCCATCGCGATCGTCGTCGTGTATTGGGTGAGGTCGGCGTCGTACTTCGCCAGGCAGGCCTTGAGGCGTTCGATCGCCTGCGCTTCGGTCTGCTCCAGCATCGCCAGAGAATCGTCTTCGTCGTTGAGGCATTCCAGCGGGTGTGACTTGCCGGTGCCGCGCTGATCGACGAGCACGATGTCGCGATCGCGCTGCACCCCGCTGAACATCTGGCGCACCAGTTTCGACAGCTTTGCCGCGCCCTGGCCGGGTCCGCCGGCGAGGAAGAACAGGGGATCGGGCTGCGCGTCCGAGCTCAGCGCGGGCAGCACGACGATGTTCAGATCGATTTGGCGGCCCTGTCTGCTTTCGCGGTTCTCGTAGACCTTCAGCGTGCCGCAATAGGCGTCGACCGGTGTGTCGTTACCGGTGCACGGCTTGAGCCGATCGATCGCCGGCACTGCCTGGGTCTGACTGCAGGCGCTGAGGATGAACACGGCAGAAAGTGCGACGAACGCCCGGCTCAACATCGGACAGATTCTAACCCTTGTAACCTTTGATCACGGCTTCCAGTCCGGCTGTCGATCGTTGCCGGGGCCGGTGGTGAGTTTTTGCACCGGGCGAGAGCCGTCGGCGGGGATCAAGGCCAGGTCCCAGTCCTCGCCTTCGTGGTGGGCCGGGCTGACCGAGAAGGCCAGCAGCCGCCCGTCCTTGGACCAGTCCGGGTAGTACGCCCATCGCTTCGGGTCGGCGGCAAGCTCGCGCGCCGCGCCGCCGTCGGCGTTGCGGACCTGAAGACGTGACGGCTCCTTCTCGAGCAGCACGTTGGCCAGCCGTCCGTCGGGCGACCAGTTCGGCCAGCACGCGGTCCCGTCGATCGCGCGGGTGCGGCCCGTCGCGAGATCCAGGACGTGCACCTGGTACGACCAGAACTGCAGCCGCTGCAGCGTCTGCGCCGCAAAGGCCACGGACTTTCCGTCGGGCGAGACGTTCGGCATGATGGCGCGGCCCACGAAATGGTGCGTGAGGCGATCGACGCGGCGATCGGCGATCCACACCCGGTACAGATCGCTGCGGCTGTCGCGGTCGGAACTGAAGATCAGGCTCTGCATGTCGGGCATCCAGAACGGATCCATGTCGCTTGCGGCGTGCTCGGTGAGCCGCGTGACGTTCCTGCCGTCGGCATCCATCACGTAAATATCGAAGTTGCTGCCGCGTGACGATGCAAAGGCGATGCGGCGGCCGTCAGGAGACCAGCGCGGCGACTGGTCGTGATGATTCCGGCCGGAGGTGAGTTGCGTCACCCGGCCGGCAGCGAGATCGATCGTAAAGATGTGATTGCGCCCGTCAGGATTGTCCGGGGTGCGCAAGTCGCTGCTGAACGCGAGGGTTCCGCTCAGGCCCGAAGGGAACGGTGACACCACCTGAGGCAGCAGCGGCGCTTGACTGGAAAGCGTCGCAGAAAACAGGAGCGCGGTCAGAACAGCTCGAATCATAGGGCTTGGGGGCTTGGGACCTCTCAGCCCCAAGCCCACTCCCTATTAGACGTGCGCTTCGGCGGGTCCGGTCTTCCGGATCGCGAGGTTCGCAAATCCGCCAACCAGGCCGAGGGCCAGGACGGTCCAGACGATCTCCGAGCTCCAGGTCAGCTGTAGCGCGGCATCCACCGAGTAGGCGCCGTAGCCGATGAGTGCGATCGCGGCCGCGGTGACCGCGTAGAGCAGCGGCACTTCAAAGCCGTTGTTCTGCGCGAAGACGCCGTGCGCCCAGTGCACCGTCACGATGGCCACGACCATCACCGAGATGATCAGGGCCGGGCCAAGAGGGCCGAGCAGGCCCAGGGCCAGCAACAGACCGCCGGCGATTTCGGTTACGCCCGCGGCTGCCGCGAAGAGCTTGCCGGGCCGGAAGCCCAGCGACTCGAAGAACCCGCCGGTCCCGGCCAGGCCATAGCCGCCGAACCAGCCAAGCAGCTTCTGCGCGCCGTGCGCCGCCATCAACAGTCCCAACACCATCCGAACGATCAGCAATCCAATGTCCATGTCTCAACCCCTTCTGAATCTGTATCGACTATACAAAAGATAGCGACTATAAGTCAACTAGTAGCTGAGATGCCGTGGTATCCTGAAGGTGTCAGCACTATGGCGATGAAAAAGGACACCGGACCGGCGCCCGCGTTGTGCACGCGGTTCCATCACGCCAGTGAACTGGTCGGCCGCCGATGGAACGGCGCCATCATCTTCCTGCTGCTGCAGCAGACGTGCCGGTTCGCGACCCTGCGCGACGCGATTCCCGACATTACCGATCGCATGCTCAGCGACCGGCTGCAGGAACTCGAAGCCGAGGGACTGGTCGACCGCGTGGTCGTGCCCGAGACCCCGGTGCGCGTGGAGTATTCCCTTACGAAGAAGGGCAAAGGGCTCGCGGAGGCAATCGGCACCCTCGCCGCCTGGGCGGAGAAGCACGTCACGCTCGATGCCCCGGCCCGCAAGACCCCCCGCAAGCGCGCCGCCGCCAGGTAACGCGACGGCATTCGGCGCTGCTCGCGAATCGCGCTAGTATCGAATCGATGTTCTCCAATTGGCGGTGCACGGCGATGCTTGCGACAGCTCTGCTGTTGCTCTGCGTGCCGCGCGCTGTCGCGCAGCCGACGGCCGTGTCCCCATTTCCGCGCGGGCTCTCGGGCACGCTGGTGTTCCAGTCCGACGCGCGGGGACCGTCCAACCCGAACGGACGCGTGAAGATCTACACCATCAATCTCGAATCGGGCGCGATCACCGCGCTGACGCGCGATGGTGACTGGAACGACGAGCAGCCGCGCTGGTCGCCGGACGGCACGCGCATCGCGTTCAAGTCGAATCGCAGCGGCAGCTACAACCTCTACTTGATGGACGCCGACGGCGGCCGCGTGACGCGAGTGACCAATCACGCCCGCAACGATCAGGAGCCGTCCTGGCGACCGGATGGCCAGAGCCTCGTGTTCGCATCTGAACGCGACCGCGGACCGGGGCGTTTCGATCTCTATCGGGTGTGGCTGGCCGACGGCGCCATCGAGCGCCTGACGGTGTTCTTCGAAGGCTACGCGATCATGCCCAACGTGTCGCCCGACGGAAACTGGGTGGCGTTTGTCGCCACGACGTTTCCGATGGATGGCGGCTACGCGAACCAGGTGCACGTCCTTGAACTGGCGACGCGTATGACGTGGCCGTTCGATGCGACCGCGGCGGGCTGCTGGCCCAACTGGTCGCCGGATGGCTCGTCGATTGCCCACGTGCAGCTGTTGCAGGAACCGTCGACCATCCAGGTCGTGTCGTCGTTCGGCACTGAGCCGCGGCCGATCCCGGGCGAGGTCTCACGCTGGCACTACTACCCGGACTGGTCGCCCGATAACCTGCTGCTCGCCGTCTCGACCAGCCCGGCGCACCATGCCGGGGAAGACTGGGACCTGGCGATCGTCGATCCCTCGCGCGCCATGGCGCCGCAACGCCTGACCACCGGGCAGGGCAACGACCGCGTGCCGGACTGGAAGCCACGATAAGGGGCTTGAGGTCCTGAGGTCCTGAGGTCCTGAGGTCCTGAGGTCTAGAGGTCCCAAAGGTTCTGGGTCTTACTCCGATTGCGGCACGCCCAGACTCCTGTGGCGACAAACCTTCAGGTTTGTCGATATCATTAAGGTTTCTCAGGAGTCCCTAAGTGGCAAAGATCAAGGTCAAGAATCCCGTCGTCGAGATGGATGGCGACGAGATGACGCGCATCATCTGGCAGAACATCCGCGAGCAGCTCATCCTCCCGTATCTCGACATCGACCTGAAGTACTTCGACCTCGGCGTCGAGTCGCGCGACAAGACGAACGATCAAATCACGATCGACTCCGCGAACGCGACGAAGCAGTACGGCGTCGCCGTGAAGTGCGCGACCATCACACCTGACGAAGCGCGCGTCAAGGAATTCAATCTCAAGCAGATGTGGAAGTCCCCGAACGGGACGATCCGCAACATCCTGGATGGCACGATCTTCCGCGAGCCGATCATCTGCAAGAACGTGCCGCGCCTGATCCCGCACTGGGACAAGCCGGTCGTCGTGGCCCGCCACGGCTTCGGCGATCAGTACCGCGCGCAGGACTTCACGTTCCCGGGCGCCGGCACCATCACCATCAGCTGGACGCCGGATGGCGGCGGCGAGCCGATCAGCCGCGAAGTGATCAAGACCAAGAGCAGCGGCATCGCGATGGGCATGTTCAACCTCGATTCGTCGATCGAAGGCTTCGCCCGCGCGTGCTTCACCTACGCGCTCGGCCGCAACTACCCGGTCTACCTGTCGTCGAAGAACACGATCCTCAAGGTCTACGACGGCACGTTCAAGAACACCTTCCAGCGCGTCTACGACAGCGAGTTCAAGACGCAGTTCGAGGCGAAGGGCCTGACCTACGAGCACCGCCTGATCGATGACATGGTGGCGTCGAACCTGAAGTGGAACGGCGGCTACCTCTGGGCGTGCAAGAACTACGACGGCGACGTGCAGTCAGATACCGTCGCGCAGGGCTATGGTTCGCTTGGCCTGATGACGTCGGTGTTGATGTCGCCCGATGGCAAGACGGTCGAGGCCGAAGCGGCTCACGGCACGGTGACGCGCCACTATCGCCTACATCAGCAGGGCAAGCCGACCTCGACCAACCCGATCGCGTCGATCTTCGCGTGGACGCGCGGCCTGCAGTTCCGCGGCAAGTTCGACGGCACCCCCGACGTGACGGCGTTCGCGGAGAAGCTCGAAAAGGTCTGCGTCGACGTGGTCGAGTCCGGCCGCATGACGAAAGACCTGGCGATCCTGATTCGTCCGGATCACCCGTACCTGACGACCGAAGAGTTCCTGAAGGCGATCGATACCGAGTTACAAGCTCGGATGTAGAGCGGGGTTAAGAGACTCTGCCCTGGCGAGGCGCAGCCTCGCGAGCCTGCAACAGGCTGCGGCCGGCACCAACAATGCCGGCCGCGGCAATCACCACCACCAGCGCGATCAAGAACCCGCTCAACCTGCTCAGCTCCGAATCCTCCAACGATCGCAGCGCCATGGCCGTCGTCAGCCATCCCTGCGCCATGCCGGCGATCCAGGCCGCAAGAAATCCGCGCTTCTTGTAGAGCGTCATGATGATCAGGCCGATGGCCGCCATCGCGGCAACCAGCGGCAGCGTTGGCATCACCTGCGCTTGATCGTTGGCGCCCGCGAGTCCCACGCCGGCGGCGATGATGATCGACGAGACCACGGGGTGGAACTTGAAATGCTCGAGGGTCTCGATCGCCAGCGCGATGCCGAGCACGATGAAGGCGGCGGCACTGAGCGTGTCGCCGAGCATCGATCCGAAGCTGGCGTCGACGACGTTGAGCTCTCGGGAAATCGACGGTTCGATGCCCGGGATCTGCAGCGCGCCCCAGTCGCCGAGCACGCCAATTCCCGCCATGATCGCTCCGGCGGCGACGCCGTCGACCATCGATGCGGAGACGACCGGCAGCCGCCAGCGGCCGAGGGTCAGTTGCTCCGCGGCCCACAGCCGGGCCGGGCTGCGTCGTCCCATCCACAGGAAGACGCCGCTCAGCGCCGGAAGCGCAACGCCGATCAGGAACAGCGTCACGGCAACAACGCCCAGCAGGCTCTCGAAAATGCCCGAGTTGCCGATCACCTGCAGGCCTACCTGGACGATCACCAGGGCGCACACCGCGACCGGCAGCCGGCGCGTCAGCGCATCCCAGTTCCTGTGCTTGAACAAGTAATAGAGGCCGAAAGCCCAGCCGGCGATCACGAACGCGATTAGCAGGAACGGACCGGCGTTGGTATAGATGCGAATCGGGAGCGGCGTCTCCGGCGCAACGTAGCCGCGCGGCCGCTGATACGTGCGATCGATCATGATCAGTTGCTCGCCTTGCAGATTGACGCGGAACTGCTGCACGTGCCCGTACGACAGATCCTTGCTGCGATAGGTGAGCTCGGTCTTCCCGGCCGGGAATGAGCGCTCGACAACTTCAAGCTCGTAGTTCGCCGCATCCACGCCGTACGACTTCCTGATCGCCTCGATCGCGAGTGACGTCGCCCTGGCGCGGTCCACGTGGGCGATATTGCTGTCCGTCGAGTAACCCGTGGCGAAGGCGGCGAGTTGCCCCTTGGGATCGAACCGCACCGCGAAGTTGCCCGGATCCGGTTCCATGTCGTTGGCGGACGAGCTGCCCGTTCGACCGATGCCCGCGCGCCATTGCGCCACCGGCCCGCCTTCGCGAATCGCGTCCCGCGCCGCAGGCAGGCCCGCGCTCCTGACGATGGCATCCATCGAGAGGACGTTGGAGAACTCGGTGTCGGTGATCGAGCCGATGTCCTTGTAGCCGAAGCCCTGGATGGTGTCGCGCGCCTTGGTGACGACGCCGCCTTCGGGAAGCTGCAGTGGCAAGTCGGCACCAGGCCGCGCGGCGTGGTAGTACGCCATCGCCACGCCGATCGCGATCGCCGCCACCGCGCCCAGTGCGAGGCTCCAATAGGAAGTGCTGCCCGCGGCCACGACTTCGGGGCTGTCATCGGTCAGCTCGCGTTCGACAATCGCATCCGCGGCTGGGGCGGCGTCGGCCGCGGCCGCCTGCAGCTTGCCGGATTCCAGCGCGCTCTTGAGCCGCTGCAGATCCACGCGCATGTCGGCAATCGTCTGGTAGCGAAGGCTGGGATCCTTCTCGAGAGACTTCTCGATCAGCCATTCGAGTTGCAGCGGCAGGCTCTTCGCAATGGTGCGAATGGGCGCCGGCTCACGCTCGAGAATCGCGACCAGCAGGTCGGTCGTGGTTGGCGCGGCGAACGGCGCGCGTCCTGTCAGCAACTCGTACAGCACGACGCCGAGGCTGTAGCAATCCGAACGACCATCGACGGCGAGCCCGCGCGCCTGCTCCGGCGACATGTAGGCGATCGTGCCGACGATCATGCCCGCGCCCGTCTCCGGCGGTCCCACGGTCGCCATCGTCGCCATCGAATCCTGTGAGGCTGACGAACGCGCGAAGGTGGCCACGCCGAAGTCGAGGACCTTGACGTATCCGTCGGGACGCAGCATCAGGTTGTCCGGCTTGATGTCGCGATGCACGATGCCGGCGGCGTGTGCGGCTGACAGGGCCGACGCGGCCTGGATCGTGATGTCGAGGATCTCGCGCAATGACAGCGGGCCGCGCGTGACGCGTTCCCGCAGCGTCTCGCCTTCGACGAGTTCCGACACGAGGAAGCGAGAACCGTCGTGATCGCCGACCTCATGGACGGTGAGGATGTTGGGATGGTTCAGGGCCGAAGCGGCGCGCGCCTCGTGCAGGAAGCGGCTCAAGCGCTCTGGATCGCGGCTCAGCTCGGGACGAAGCACCTTGAGGGCAACGGGCCGCCCCAGCGTGGGGTCGATCGCTTTGTAGACCTGGCCCATGCCGCCGCTCCCCAGCAATCCCTGTATCTGGTAGCGACCGACGGTGGTGCCTGCATCCAACGACATTGGCGAGAAACTGTATCGCGTTTTCCGATCTGCTGTCGTGCTTGGTTTCATGAACCGTCGCTGCGGCACCGGGCGTCACTTAGACAGGGGGATTGGAATGACGCACTTATCGCATGTGATTCGAACGACGGCTGTGCTGGTGTTTGCGCTGGCATCGGCACTACCGGCGGCCGCCCAGGGCTGGACCGGCGGCTACATCTCGGGTCATATCGGCTTCAGCAAGATCATGGAAGGCTCCGACAACGTGGTCGTGTTCGACCGCGACCTCGATGGAGACTTCGACGACGTCATCACGACCGCCGCGGGGGCCAACGCCTTCACGCCGGGCTTCTGCGTCGGCGCCGCGGTGAACTCGCTGCCGGCCAGCGGCTGCACGGTGGATGACAGCGGTCTCGATGCCGGCGGCCGCGCCGGTTACGACTGGCAGATGGGACGGCTGCTGTTTGGCGTGGTCGGCGAGCTGGCGTTCGTCGATCACGTGGACAGCGTGTCGGCGTTCAGCACGACTCCCGCGTTCTACACCTTGACGCGCGAACTGGAGTGGCTGGGCGGCGTCCGCGCCCGCGCCGGATTCGGAGGCGAGCGCGTGTTGCTCTATGGAACCGGAGGCCTGGCGTGGGGTGGTCTCGACCACAGTTTCTCCACCAGCAACACCGCCAACACCTTTGTCGAAACCGAAGAAGAGATGGCGTGGGGGTATCAGCTCGGAGGCGGTTTGGAGTTCCGGTTCGGCGGCAAGTGGACCGCCGGCGCCGAGTACTTGTGGAGTTCGCTGGCCGACGAGGATCGCTATACGGTCCGCGCGCAGGGACCCGTGGCAGCGACCAATCCGTTCATCCTGGGCAATGCGAGCGGCTCGGATCTTCGACGGGCGGATCGTTTCGACTTCGGCGCCGTGCGCCTGGTCATGGGATATCGGTTCTAGCAACGGGCGGCGCCTGCGCCGCCAATCGAATCCCGTCGATCAGGCTGTCGAAGACCGGCTTGTGAAACGGCAGCACCAGATACCAATAGAGCAGTCCATACAGGCCGCGCGGACGGAACCGCGCGGTCTGTACCAGCCGCGTTGAGGTCGCGTCCCCAGGGAGCGGCGTCAAGGTGAAGTCGAGCACGGCGTCACCGGGCACGCGCATCTCCGCTCGCAGCGTCAGGCGCTGCTGCGGCTGGAGTTCCACCACCCGCCAGAAATCGACCGCCTCTCCCCACGACAGCCGTTCGGGATGACGCCGGCCGCGTCGCGTGCCCGGACCGCCGACGAGGCGATCCATCAGTCCGCGCAGCCGCCAGAGCTGGTTGTAGCGAAACCAGCCGCGCTTGCCGCCAAGCCGCATCAACACTTCGAAGACCGCTGACGGCGATGCGTTGATCACCATGTCGCGCGAGTCTTCAAACACGTGTCCGCCCGCCCAGTCCGGATCGCCCGGAATCGGCCCGGCCGCCGACCACGAGCTCTCCACGTCGGCGCGCTCCTCGGCGTCGAAGGCGAGACGGATCGCCTCCTGGACGCCCAGCAGGTGCTGTGGCATCAACCGTGCCGCACTGTCGTCCGTGACGACCACGCGATTGCGCAAGCCTTCCGCGAGCGGCCTCGCCATGAGCGCGGGGATCGGCGTGATGAGATGAATCCACAGCGAGCTGAGCGATGGGGTCAGTACGGGAACAGGGATGATGATGCGCTTCGGCAGGTTCCTCGCCGCCGCGGTGATCTGAATCAACTCGTCGTAGCGAACCACGTCCGGGCCGCCGATCTGCAGCAGGCGTCCGGTCGTATCAGGTGTGTCGATCGCCTTGATCAGGTAGTGGAGGACGTTGCGAATCGAAATCGGCTGGCTCTCCGTCCGCAGCCAGCGCGGCGCGATCATGACGGGCAAGCGCTCGGTGAGGTAGCGCAGGATCTCGAACGACGCGGAACCCGATCCAATGATCATCGCGGCGCGAAACGTGGTGACCGGCACCACGCCCGCAGAGAGGACGGCCTCGACCTCGCGGCGGGACGCGAGGTGCGGACTCAGTTCTTCACCAGATTCTCCGAGGCCGCCCAGGTAGATGATGCGCTTGACGCCCGCAGCCGCGCACGCCCGGGCAAAGTTCGCGGCGAGATCGCGGTCCTGCGCGGCGAACTCCTTGCCGGCCTGCATCGAATGCACCAGGAAGTACGCCACAT
>DATMJU010000331.1:0-4763 GCA_035553795.1 Vicinamibacterales bacterium | reverse complement strand
ATGCGCGTGCGTTTCAGCCCCACGCCGCTGATCATTGCCGTCGCGCTGCTCGCCGTCGCGTATGCGCTGGCGCAACTGCCGCCGGTCGGCCGCCGTCCGGTGTTCGGGTACCTGTCGGCATTCATCATCGTGATCGGCGCGGCGTTCCTGGTGCCGGCGATCATGTATGGCCTCGCCCGCGTTGGTCGCGGGGTGCTGCGACGCGGACTCGGCGTCGAAGGCCTGCTCGCGCACGCCAACCTCACTTCCGCGATCCCTCGCCTGTCGATCTCTGTCGCCGCGTTGTCGGTCAGCCTCTCGATGATGGTCGCGATCGCGGTAATGATCGGCAGCTTCCGCGACACCGTCGTCTATTGGGTCGGCCAGACTCTACAGGCCGATCTCTTCATCGGTCCGGGCGTCCGCCCAACGGTCGGCTCGGAACAAACGGTGTCGGAAGACGTAATCCAGGCGCTGGCGAAACATCCGCAGGTCGCGTCGCTCGATCGATTCAGGCAAGTCGATCTTGTCTACGAGGGCAATCTCGCTGCGCTCGGCGCCGGCTCCTTCCAGGTGGTCGTCGATCAGGGCAGCTTGCTCTTCAAGAGCCCGGCCAACGCGCGCGAGAGGCTGGGCCAGGCGATTGGCCAGGATGCGGTCATCGTGTCGGAGCCGTTCGCCAACCGCTATGGCAAGCGTGACGGTGACACCATCGAGATCCCGACGCCACAAGGCGTCCGGACGTTTCGAATCGTCGCGGTGTACTTCGACTACGCCAGCGACCGTGGCGCGGTGATCATGGACCGCGGCACGTTCCGGCAGTACTTCGGAGACCTGCAACCGAGCGGCGTCGCTGCCTACCTGAAGGAAGGCGCCGACCCTGAAGTCGTGCGCGGCGAGATGCTGAGGATGCTGGACGACGGCCATCGCGCGTTCATCTTCAGCAACCGCACGCTGCGCAATGAAGTGCTCGTCGTATTCGACAGCACGTTCGCGATTACCTACGCCCTGGAACTAATCGCCATCGTCGTCGCCATGCTTGGCGTCGCCGGCACGCTGTTGACACTCGTGCTCGAGCGGCGGCGCGAGCTGTCGCTGCTGCGGTTGACGGGGGCCGACCGCCGGCAGGTGCGGCGAATGGTGATCATCGAAGCCGCGCTGATCGGCGCGGTCAGCCAGGGCATTGGCCTCGCGGTCGGCTTCGCGCTGTCGCTGGTGCTGATCTACGTCATCAACCTGCAGAGCTTCGGCTGGACGATCCAGTTCCACCTGCCGATCGCATTCCTCGTGCAGGCCTCGATCGCGGTCGTCATCGCCACTGCGATCGCCGGGATTTACCCGGCAAAGCGCGCCGCACAATTGGTACTGAACCATGAAGAGTAGCGTCCTCATCGCGGTGTTACTGAGCGTGGGCCTTACCCAAGACCCACGACCCAAGACCCAAGACCCTTCCCCCTGGAAGCAGGCCTCCGCCGGCTACACCTATTCGTTCCCGCGCGATCACGCGAGTCATCCGGACTACAAGATCGAGTGGTGGTACTACACCGGCAACGTCAAGGCGGCGGATGGCCGGAAGTTCGGATATCAGCTCACCTTCTTCCGTGTTGGCATTGCCCACTCGCCCGCCAACCCTTCGAAGTGGGCGGTGCGCGATCTCTTCATGACGCACCTCGCGGTCACTGATGCGCAGGGACAGCGCTACCGGTACGCGGAGAAGCTCTCGCGCGGCGGCCCTGGACTCGCCGGCGCCAGGTCAGATCGATACCACGTGTGGAACGAGGACTGGTCGGCCGAGCTGGTCGGAAACCAGCAGCAACATGTACTCAAGGCTGTCGGTCCACAAGCAGGCGTTGAGTTTACGCTCGACGAAGGCAAGGCTCCGGCGATCAATGGCATCAACGGCATCAGCCAGAAGGGCGCGCGTGAAGGCAACGCGTCCCACTATTACTCGATGACGCGCATGCCGACCCGCGGCACGCTGACGATCGATGGTGAGCGGTTTGCGGTCACCGGCACCAGCTGGATGGACCACGAGTTCGGCACCAGCTTCCTCGAGCCGGAACAGCGCGGTTGGGACTGGCTGGCGATCCAGCTTTCGGACAATCGCGAGCTGATGCTGTATCAGCTGCGGCGCTCGGATGGCTCGCGCGATCCGCGGTCGAGCGGCACGCTGGTGGACGCAAACGGAAAGACCGTCCACCTTTCCAACGCCGACTTCACGCTGACGCCGGGCAAGCAGACATTCACCTCCAAGAACGGCGCGGTCTACCCGCTCGAATGGTCGATCGCGGTTCCCTCGCAGCAGATCGAGCTGCGCGTCACAACACCGGTCCGCGACCAGGAGTTGTCGCTGGTGGCGTCCACCGGCGTGGCGTACTGGGAGGGGATGATTGATGTGGCAGGCAGTCAGGCAACCAGGCCGTCAGGTGGTCGGCAACTCACGGGTGTCGGCTATCTCGAAATGACGGGATATCACGGCAGCCTCGGGCGCGTGCTCTCGGGACAATGAACATTGCCGTCATTGGTGCCGGGATCGCGGGCCTTTCCGCCGCCCGCGCACTTCGCGATCGCGGCCACTCGGTTCGCGTGCTCGAGCGAGCGGGCGCGCCGGGCGGCAGGGTCGCGACGCGAACGCTTCCGATGCTCGAACTTCCCAAGGGCCTGTCGGGCGAAGTCGCGTTCGATCACGGCGCGCAGTACTTCACCGTCCGCGATGACCGCTTCTCGATGCTGGCCGCCGAAATGGAACGCGATCGCGTGATCGCCAAGTGGACCGGCCGAATCGTCTCGTTCGATCACGAAGGCTGGGAGGACCTGCCCAGCGAAACCAATCGCTACGTCGGCACTCCAGGCATGTCCGCCATCGGCTCATGGATGGCCCGCGATCTGAACATCACCTTCAACCATCGCGTCGAGTCGCTCGCGCCATTGCTGGCTGAGCACGATCGAGTGATCGTGGCCCTGGCGTCCGACCAGGCGCGAGGGCTGATGCCCGATGCTCCGCCAGTGACGATGAAACCGTGCTGGGCCGTCATGGCGGCGTTTGAAGAGAAGGTCACGGCGCGCTTTGACGCCGCGTTCGTCAACGGCAGCGCGCTCAGTTGGATTGCCCGCAACGGCTCGAAGCCGAAACGCAATTGGAAGATCGATACCTGGGTGATGCACGCGTCAACCGCGTGGAGCGAAGCGCACGTCGACGAACAACCGGACGACGTCGGAGCCTTCCTGATGGAGGCGTTCGATGACTTGATCCCTGGCGGCTTGCCGAAGGCCTTCTATGCGACGGTGCATCGCTGGCGCTACGCGACCGCCGATCCCCCGCTGGCCGTCGGCGCAATCCAGGCGGCGGATTCAAGAGTCATCTTGTGCGGAGACTGGTGCGTCGGAACGCGAATCGAAGACGCCTACCTGAGCGGAATGTCTGCGGCCGACCTGACTCCCTGACCACCTGACCACCTGACAGCCTGACAACCTGACAACCTGACCTACTCCTCCTTCGGAGCCTTCTTCTTATTCAGCTTCGCGGCCTTGCCAACGCGACCGCGATCGCCACCGGTCCAGCGCATCTGCACCAGCGTGCCGAGCACGCCGACCACGAACCACGCCCACGGCAGCCAGCGCATCTCCGGCGCGGGATTCAGCGGATACACGACCCACGGGTTACCCGACGCCGCCGCCTTCAACGGACCGCCGTCGCCCATGATCGCCAACCCGCCCACCAACATCGTCCAGGCGCCGGCGAAGGCGGTGCCGATGATGATCACGTAGCGTTGCAGCCACGTGGCGACCACGGCGCCCGCAACGGAGAACAGGATGACGACCGCTGGATGGGGATCGCCTTCGACCTGCGTCCAGATCATGTTGACCAGCAACGCGCCGATGCCGGCGCCGACCAGCGCCACGCCGACGAAATAGGCGGCGAGCAGCACGCCGGCGCCAACGAGTCCGCCGGCAAAGGCGGCGAGGAGCATGGGCGTGGTGTCGGCGGGGCCAAAGAACGAACTGGCGGCCAGCACGCCGATGATGAATCCAAACAGGCCGAGGACGACCTTGAAGAGGCGGTAGCCAAAGAAGCAGGCGACGAATCCGCCGGCCAGCAGTAGCGCCGCTGCAGGTACCTGGTATGCCGCAGGCAACATCGGGGGTGCCCCGATTCTACACTTCTCTGCGGCCGTCGAGAGACTTGCCGACGGACAGATCGTCTGCGTAATCGAGATCGCTGCCAACCGGGATGCCGGTGGCGATGCGGGTGACGCGCACGCCGAGCGGCTTGAGCAGCCGCGCGAGGTAGATCGCGGTCGCTTCGCCTTCCACCGTCGGATTGGTCGCGAGAATTACTTCCTCGACGCCTCCGCCGGCGATGCGGGCCAGCAGGCCCTTGATCTTGAGGTCATCGGGGCCGACACCCTGCAGAGGCGAGATCGCCCCCATCAGCACGTGATACACGCCGCGATATCCGCCGCTGCGATCGACCACGCTGACGTTTTGCGGCTCCTCGACGACGCAGATCATGCGGTGGTCGCGGCCGGAATCCCCGCAGAGCGTGCAGGGATCGGCGTCGGTGATGTTGTTGCAGATCGTGCAGTAGGTGACGCGATCCTTGACGTTGCGGATCGCCTGACACAACTGCTCGGTGTCTTCGCGGGGCGTGCGCAGGATGTGGAACGCCAGCCGCTGCGCGCTCTTGGTGCCGACGCCGGGAAGCTTCTTGAACTGATCGACGAGTTCCTGGAGCGAACCTGGAAGCGACACTTACATTCCCGGGAGCCGAAGGCCGCCGAGCA
>DATMJU010000330.1:0-5550 GCA_035553795.1 Vicinamibacterales bacterium | reverse complement strand
CGCATGTCGGATGTCGGGCTCGGCTACCTGCGTCTCGGTCAGCCGCTCACGACGCTTTCAGGCGGCGAACGTCAGCGGCTGAAGCTCGCCACCCACATGGGCGAGGAGGGCGGCGTCTACGTGCTCGATGAGCCAACGACGGGCCTTCACCTGGCGGATCTCGAGCAACTGCTCGGGCTGCTCGATCGGTTGGTGGATACCGGCAAATCGGTGATCGTCATCGAGCATCACCAGGCAGTGATGGCGCACGCCGACTGGATCATCGATCTCGGCCCGGGCGCCGGTCACGACGGCGGCAAGGTCGTCTTCGAAGGCACGCCTGCGGATCTCGTGGCCGCCGGCTCGACGCTCACCGGCAAGCATCTCGCTGCGTACGTCGGAGGCAAGAGGGTCAAGGCCTGAGCCCCGGCGTCATCCGAAGCTCTTGTCGTCCGCCGTCGGTCCGTAAACGGAAGGGACCTTCTCTCCCAACAGGCGCAGGTAGACCGTCAACTGCCCGCGGTGATGCGACGCATGCAGGAACGCGTCACGGATGACGTCGTGGCGCGGTTGCTCCATGGCGACCTGACCGGCGGCGAGCAGCCTCCACTTCGTAGCGAGGTGTTCGTCGGTGGTCTTCTGGAGTGCCTCCCGGGCCTGGGCCACGGACTTGTCGAGCGACGCGACCAATTCCGCGCTGCTGTTCAGTGCCGGCGGCTCGTACTTCGGTTTGTTCTTCGGCGCGATGTCCAACTCGTCGAGCGAAATAGCCATGCCGATCCACGTGGGAATGGTCGCAACGAGGTTCGACAGGTAGCCGAGTGCCATCGATCTGTCGTGCGGCTTCCACTCAGGTCTTCCAACCGGCACCTGCTCGAGCACGCGGCGCGACTTTGATGCCTCGTTCTCCAGCTCTGCCAGGAACCACTCAGTCATCTTCATCGTGTGATCTCCCTTCCGCGGATCCAGCTTAAGGCAACTCGCCGGGTCAACTAGTCGAGCTGGAGTTGGACGGCGTGCGCGGAACTTGCATACGCTTCGACGAAGGAGCCGATTACGAATGCAGCCCAAGAATTTGATCTGTCTCTGGTACGACAAGGATGCGCATGAGGCGGCGCGTTTCTACGCCGCGACATTTCCCGAGAGCAAGGTGACCGCTGTGCACAAGGCACCGAGCGACTTTCCTGGCGGCAAGAAGGGCGATGAGCTCACGGTCGAGTTCACGGTTCTCGGAATTCCATGCATCGGCCTCAACGGCGGTCCGGAGTTCAAACATTCAGAGGCGTTCTCTTTCCAGATCTCGACAGAGGATCAGGCAGAGACGGACCGCTACTGGAATGCGATCGTCAACAATGGCGGGCAGGAAAGCCAGTGCGGCTGGTGCAAGGACCGCTGGGGTCTGTCATGGCAGATCACTCCGCGCGTGCTGACCGAAGCGATGCAGGCCGGCGGGGATGAAGCCAGGCGCGCCTTCGACGCGATGATGACGATGAAGAAGATCGACGTCGCCGTTATCGAGAAGGCCCGACGCGGCTGATCGACCGGACCTGCCTCAGGACGCAGATCGCCGCATGACGCCGCGCCACGTGTAGCGTTCGATCTCAGGCGGCGGAGGAGTGGAGACCAGCGACACCAACGTGCCGATGATCAGCGTGGCGACGAGACCCAGCGTCGACGGCCACAGAAATCCGATCGACGTGTAGTAGGCCACCATGTACGCTGTGACGGCGCCTGCCACTCCCCCGGCCAGCGCACCCATGCTGGTTGCCCGCGCGCTGAACATGGCGAGCAGGAAGATCCCGAACAGCGGCCCGGCGAATGAGTTGGTCAGCTTGTTAACGATCTCGATCAGGTTGCCGATGCCCTCCACGTTGGTCGCCATCACCGTTCCGGCCACGCCCATGACGACCGTCGCCCAACGCAGCAGGCGGACCTGCGCGCGATCCTCGTTGGCGTCCGGCGCCGCGGCTTCGACAGCTGCGCGATCGTGACGGCGCCCGGTAATCAGGCGGTTGTAGATATCGACGACGAGCACCGAGCTGCCAGAGTGAATCGCGGCATCCACGCTCGACAGCGAAGCGGCCAGAATCGCGGCTGTGACAAGTCCGACCGTGCCAGCCGGGAACACGTTCGACATGAAGTACGGAAGCATGCGGTCAGCGGCGAGACCGTCCGGCGGCGGCGTGTGCTGGAAGTACGCAAACAGCGCCAAACCCACGAACGTCAACCCCAGCATCCACAACGCATCACCTGCGGCATTGACAATGAACGCGCGACGCGCGTCGTCGGTCGAGCGCGTGCTCTGGATGCGCAGCGCCATCGTCTGATCGGTGGTGTATTGAGCGGCGCGGCCGATCACGAGCGCGAAGAACAGCGCCGGCACCGTCATCGGCTGCCTGAAGAACGCGGTCACATTCGCCCAGAGACTCGTCGCGGCAGGATCGCCCAGGGGCACCCACAGTTGCGTCTTACCGGCCAACTGCGCTGCCTCCCAGATCCCTGGTACCCCGCCCGTGGCAGTGGACGCAACGATCCACACGGTGACGACGAGGCCGCCGAACATGACCGAGAACTGGATCACGTCATTCCAGATCACCGCCTGGATGCCGCCGAGCATCGTGTAGAGCGTCACCAGCACACCGGCCACGACGATCATCGTCGTGAGATCGACCTGGCCTCCGGACGTCGCGCTGATCGCGAGGCACGGCACGTAGAGGGCCGTGGCCATCCACCCGAGCCGCCATAGGACGAAAATGATCGCCGCAAGCGTGCGGACGCGAACGTCGAAGCGCGACTCGAGGTACTCGTAGATCGAGTAGACGTGGAGGCGCCTGAAGAACGGGAACACGACGAGCGAGACCCAGGGATAGATCACCACCCACGACAGCACGCCGAGCGCCAGCACCAGTCCGTACTGGATCGTCGCTGAAGGTTGGGTCAGGTAATCGATGCCGCTGTTGAGGGCGGCCATCAGCGACAGGCCGACGGGAAGCCACGACATGCGGCCGCCGCCGATCAGGAATGTTTCGAGGCTGCTCTGGCGCCGAGCGAAGAACGAGCCGATCGCGGCGAGCGCCAGCAGATAGCCGACGATGATGACGAGATCGAGAGTAGTGAGCGTGGCCACCGGTCGCCAGCCAGTCTACCTCTCTGCGGCCCCTGGCCGCGCGCCCAAGAGACCGGCGTCAGGGCAATTCGAAGAGGTTGCGGATCTCCGCCTCGAACTTCTTCGACAACCGGTGGAACGCGGCGCCGGTCGGATGCATTTCGTCAAACCAATCCGACTCGTGCGGACAATCGTTGCGCAGGTCCAGCACGATCACGTTCTTCTTGAACCTCGGTTCCTTCGCAAGCGGGAACAGCACGCGCTCCGCGAAGCCGTCGATCATCTTGCGAGCGAAGGCCCGTTGATCGGCAATGTCCGGGAGTGCCGCCTTCACGTGCGGCGCGATCCAGGGTCCGATCCTCTTCTTGAACGCCGCGACCGCGCCGATGTTGCCGAGCGTGAGCGGCGCATGCTCGTTCAGCTTCAACGGATAGCAGTAGGTGTGCATGACGATCGGCGTGTGCGGGCGCGTCTTGACCATGGCGTCGAGCATCAACGTCAACGCGTCTTTGACTTCGTCGTAGCGGCCGCTATCGACGACGAGCTGGAACGCGTCATCGACGGTCATCGGCGCCTGATGCGCCGCAAACGTCTTCTTGAGGTAGGCGCTGACGAAGTCATTGCCGCCGCCGCTGAGCAGCGCGATGTCGAACTCGAAGGCTTTGTAGGCCTTCATCAGGCTCTTGACCTTCTTGTCGGTGAACATATCGACCGCGAGGTGGCCGCTGCTTTCCGCGCGGTAGAACAGGCCGCCGCGGCCCAGCACCGGCACGCCCAGCTCTTCCTCCTGCGGCGTGGCGAAGACCAGCCAGTCGAGGATGTTCATGTAAAGCGGCGTGGAGAACCACGAGTCACCTTCGCAGAACACGATCGGTGTCCGGTCGAAGAGCTTCTTGTTCTGCCGCAACTGCATGTAGATATGCAGGAACTGTCCGTGGGTGGGCAGCAATGACAAATCGGTCGGCATGGTTATGGACTCCTCACGACAATGGGTCGTCTGCTTAGACGGACGAGCCCGCCGAAATTCTCAGCCTGAGACGCGCGGGGTAGAATCTCTGTTCCAAGGAGCTTTCATGACCCGTGTGATCTCATCCCGACTGGCGCTGATGCTGATGGGCGTCGCGTTCTCCACCGTTGCCGCGTTCGCCCAGGCGCCGGCCGCCCCCGCCGCGCAGACGCCTCCGGCTCCGCAGGTGATGACCTACGAGATGGCCGTCCAGGTGATCGACGCCGCCGAAGCCGAGGCGCGCAAGAACAAATGGAATGTCACCATCGTCGTCACCGACGCGGCCGGCATGCCGGTCGTTCTGCGGCGATTGACCGGCGCGAGCCCGCGATCGTACGACATTGCCATGCGAAAGGCCGCCACGGTGGTGGCGTCGAAAATGACGACCGCCGAGTACGGCGCGAAGATGAAGGAAAAGGCCGTCACGGAAGTGCCGAATGGCATCACGTTCGCCGGCGGTGTGCCGGTCATGCGCGGCGCGGAGTTCATCGGCGCCGTTGGGACCAGCGGTGTGACCGCGGCGCAGGACGAGATCATCTCGAAGGCCGGCGCGGCCGTCATCAAGTAGTTCAACCGAGCTCGAGTTGCGGAGCCGGTGCTAGTCCCGGTTCCGCAATATCTCCGCGAACGAGAGCGCACCGCCGAAGCGCGCATCCAGCGCAGTGACCCGGGCGCGGACTTCATCGTCCGTCGCCAGGGCACCTTCCACGGCGACCACGACTTTATTTTGTGAAGGCGGGCAGCGGTAGACCACCGCGTGTCCAAACGCCGTCGCGACCGACGCGATGTCATCGGCCATGCTCGCGTGTTCGTTGACGTTGAACGCGATGACGCCACCGGGCGCCAGGATCTGCTTCAACCGGCCCAGGAACTCCAGCGTCTTCAGCCGCGTCGGCACGCCGGTCGTATCGGTATCGCCGGACGGGCGCAGGAACGCGTCCATCAAGATCACGTCATAGCGTTCCGTTGTTGCCTCCACGAACTTCACCGCGTCTGCGGTGTGCACGCGGACGTTTCCCCCGGACCGCACATCAAAGAACTTGTCGGCGAGCTGCACGACGACGGGGTCGATCTCGACGGCGTCGATCTGCACTTGCGGTTCGTGATGCGTCAGAAAGCGTACCATCGCGCCGCCGCCCAGACCCACGATCAGCACGCGACGCGGCTGAGGCTGGTACAGGTAGCTCGCAAACATACCGTGCGCGTACGGTGACAGCAGCGTTTGCGGTTCCTTCAGGTTGACGCGGCTCTGCACCGCCTCCTGTCCGTTGTCACGCACGAACGTCATCGCGCGCACGTCGCCGTCACGGCGGATGCGGATCTTCGAGAACGCCGACGTCTCTTCGTGCTCCACCGTGCCCGCGATCGGCGCCGAAGACATCGACCAGACCACGAGCGCGATGCCTGTCGCGAGCAGCGCCACTGCCATGAGTAGCGGCACGATCACGCTTCTCTGGTG
>DATMJU010000329.1:0-7745 GCA_035553795.1 Vicinamibacterales bacterium | reverse complement strand
GCCCCAAGCCCCTCACTCCGCCAGGCTCTGCCACAGGTACCACGCGGCGACCGAGCGATAAGGGCTCCACGCTTCGCCCATCTTGCGAAGCTGCTTCGCGTCCGGTCGCGTGCGCAGCCCGTAGACGCGCTGAGCGGCGTTCATCAACCCGAGATCATCGGCGGGCAGGATGTCCGGCCGCCCGAGACGGAACATCAGGAAGATCTCCGCGGTCCAGCGGCCGATGCCTTTCACCGCGACGAGTTGCTGGATGACCTCGTCGTCGGCATGTTTCTTCAAGCCCCGCAAGTCCAGCCGTCCGTCGAGAACGCGCGCCGCCAGGTCCTTCAGGTACGCCACCTTGGGGCGGCTGAAACCGACCGCGCGTATCTCTTCGTCGGTCAGCGTCATCACACGTTCTGGAGTCGGTCTGCGTTTTGGGAACAGATCGCGGAAGCGGCCGAAGATGGTGGCGGCGGCTTTGGTCGACAGCTGCTGCGACGCGATCGACATGCACAGCGTCTCGAACGGATCGCGCGGTGCAAACGCGTGCAGCGTGCACGGACCGACGCGCTTGATGACGACGCGAAGCTTCGGATCGGCCTTCATCAAATGCTTTCTAGCGATGGTGTAGTCGGGCTTCACGCATAGAAGAATAGGCTAAAGTAGGACCGTTGTAGTCGGACATGGCGATTCCCACCTTCACAGCCGGCACCACGCCGTCGATCGTCGACCTCGTGGGCGACACTCCGCTGATCCGGTTGCGCCGCGTCGAACGCAGCGTGCCCGGTGTGGAGCTGTATGCGAAGGCGGAGTGGAAGAACCCCGGCGGCTCGGTGAAGGATCGGCCGGCGCTGCGGATGATCCAGGAAGGCCTCGCGTCGGGACGCCTGACGCCGACGAAGACCATCCTCGATGCCACGTCTGGTAACACCGGAATCGCCTACGCGATGATCGGCGCGGCGATGGGCTTCAAAGTCACGCTGTGCGTGCCCGAGAACGTGACGCCCGAGCGCAAGCGCATCCTGCGCGCGTACGGCGCCACGCTCGTCTTCACGAACCCGCTCGAAGGCTCCGATGGCGCCATTCGCACGGCGCAGCAGATGAACGCGGAGAATCCGGACGCGTACTTCTACGCCGATCAGTACAACAACGACTTCAACTGGCGCTCGCACTACGACACGACCGGGCCGGAAATCATCCGGCAGGTGGGCACGCGCCTCACGCACTTCGTGGCGGGTCTCGGCACCAGCGGCACGTTCGTCGGCACCGGACGCCGCTTGCGTGAATACAACCGCAGCATCGTGCTCGCCTCGGTCCAGCCCGACTCGCCGCTCCACGGTCTCGAAGGCCTGAAGCACATGGAGTCGGCGATCGTTCCCGGCATCTACGATCCGGCGCTGGCCGATGAAGACGTGCGCGTGGGAACCGAAGAGGCGTACCAGATGACGCGGTGCCTGGCGCAGGATGAAGGGTTGCTGGTTGGCATCTCGAGCGGCGCCAACCTCGCGGGGGCGCTGAAGCTCGCGCGCCCGGGAGCGGTCATGGTCGTGGTGTTCTGTGACGGCGGCGAACGGTATCTCTCCGAGCGCTTCTGGGAGAATCCTCCCGAAGGCGCCTCGATCTGTGGCACCAACTAATGGCGCTCTCGCTCACCGCGGCGGTTGACGCCGCCATTCGTGCGCACGGCCGCGAAACGTTTCCGCATGAATGCTGCGGCGCGATGCTCGGCAGGGATGGCGTCGTGTCCGAAGCCTTCCAGTTGCCGAACACCACGGAAGAGGGTCCACGCCGCCGGTTTCTCGTGAGGCCCGGCGACTATCGCGTCGCCGAAAAGCGCGCGCGTGAAGCCGGCCTCGACCTGCTGGGCTTCTATCACTCGCACCCGGATCATCCGGCGCGGCCGTCCCAGTACGACCTCGATCACGCGTGGCCGTCTTTCTCGTACGTGATCGTGTCGGTGATGGCCGGCAAAGACACGCTGTTGACGTCGTGGCGATTGAAGGACGATCGCTCCGCATTTGATGAAGAGACCGTACACCATGGCGACTAAAATCCTGATTCCCACTCCGCTGCGCCCCTTCACCGACAAGCTCGATGCCGTCGACATCGACGGCGCCACCGTCGGCGAGCTGTTGCAGAACCTGACCACGAAGTACGGCGGGTTGAAGCAGCACCTCTACGCCGCCGATGGCAAGCTGCGCAGCTTCGTCAACATCTACGTCAATGACGATGACATCAGGTACTTGCAGAAAGAGCAGACGCCGCTGAAGGCGGGCGACACGGTCAGCATCATTCCGTCGGTCGCCGGCGGTTCGCCGGCGGGCACCGCGGATCGCACGCTGCCGGAGCTGTCCGGCGACGAGATTAAGCGCTACAGCCGTCACCTGATCATGCCGGAGGTCGGCGTCGAGGGGCAGCGCAAGCTCAAGGCCGGCAAGGTGCTGTGCATCGGCGCCGGTGGGCTTGGCTCGCCGGCCGCGATGTATCTCGCCGCCGCCGGGGTCGGCACCATCGGCATCGTCGACTTCGACGTCGTCGACTTCAGCAACCTGCAGCGGCAGATCATTCACGGCACGCCGGATGTGGGCCGCGCAAAGCTCGCGTCGGCGAAGGATCGGCTCGGCGCGCTCAATCCCAACGTGCACGTCGAAACGTACGACGAGGCGCTGAGCTCCGAGAACGCGATGCGCCTGTTCGAGCCGTACGACGTGATCCTCGATGGCACGGACAACTTTCCGACCCGCTATCTCGTGAACGACGCGTGCGTGCTGACCGGGAAACCGAACGCCTACGGGAGCATCTTCCGCTTCGAGGGGCAGGCGTCGGTGTTCGCGACCAAGGATGGCCCGTGCTATCGCTGCCTGTATCCAGAGCCGCCACCGCCGGGACTGGTGCCCAGCTGCGCGGAAGGCGGAGTCTTCGGTGTGCTGCCCGGCATCATCGGCGTGATCCAGGCGACCGAAACGATCAAGCTGATGCTCGGCGCGGGCGAGCCGCTGATCGGGCGCTTCCTGATCTATGACGCGCTGCGCATGCGCTTCCGCGAGTTGAAGCTGCGCAAGGACGCGGATTGCCCGGTGTGCGGCACCAATCCCACCGTGACGAAGCTGATCGACTACGAGCAGTTCTGCGGCGTGGCGCCGCACCAGCTCGCGGCGGCAGCCGCGCCGGCGACCAATGCGGATGCGTTGACCTCGCGCGAGTTGAAGTCTGAGCTCGATCGCGGCGACGCGGTCGTCATCGTCGACGTGCGCGAACCGCAGGAGTTCCAGATCAACCGGGTGCCCGGCTCAATCCTCATCCCACTCGGCGACCTGCCAAAACGTTACGTCGAGCTCGATCCCAACGCGAACATCGTCACGCAGTGCAAATCCGGCATGCGTTCAGCGAAGGCGCAGGACTTCCTGCGTTCGAAGGGCTTCACCCGGGTCAGGAACCTGACCGGGGGCGTGCTTGGCTGGATTGACCAGGTAGACCCCAGCCAGCCGAAGTACTGAATTCGGGCCTAAATCCTTCCAGCAGTTGATCTTGAGACAGTGTCTCAGGATCAACTA
The DNA here is from genome assembly GCA_035553795.1 of Vicinamibacterales bacterium. Classification (GTDB taxonomy): domain Bacteria; phylum Acidobacteriota; class Vicinamibacteria; order Vicinamibacterales; family UBA2999; genus 12-FULL-67-14b. The sequence continues at coordinate 4,209 of DATMJU010000329.1, read as the reverse complement.
CGCCTTGCTTGGTCGGACTTCACGGTCCTAAAATAGGACTACGGCGGTCGTATATCGCCGGAGCGCCAAATATGCTGAGACTTTCCAAGAAATCTGATTACGCGTTGATCTCGATGAAGCACCTGGCCACCAGGCCGGATGGTGGTGTGTCTTCGAGCGCCCGTGAGATTTCCGAGTCGTACGACATCCCGCTCGAACTGCTCGCCAAGGTCCTGCAGCGTTTGGTGCGCGCGAAGTTGCTGGTGTCGGTGCAGGGCACGCGCGGCGGCTACCGTCTTGGCAGGAATGCGGCGCTGATCTCAGTGGCGGACGTGATTCAGGCGGTGGATGGCCCCGTGACGGTTACGGCGTGCTCGCCCGACGATCACGATTGCGACCAGTACACGAAGTGCAGCATTCGCGATCCGCTCTGGAGGATCAAAAACAAGATCCTGGAAGCGCTCAACACTGTGAGCGTGGCGGAGATCGCCGCTGAGGCCGAGACGCCGGCGCCCGTCCAGACGCACACGGTGTCACGAATGATGTTCATTCCGCCAATCGGAGAAGAACGGTCCTAAGGACCTAGGCCCGGTGAAACATGATCTATCTCGATCATCACGCAACGACGCCGGTTGATGCGCGTGTGCTCGAGACGATGGTGCCGCTGTTTCGCGAGCGGTTTGGCAACGCGGCCAGCAAGCAGCATCGGTTCGGATGGGACGCGAACGACGCCGTTGAACGGGCGCGGGCGCAAGTGGCGGCGCTGATTGGCGCCGGCAGCAAGGACGTGATCTTCACGAGCGGGGCCACCGAGGCGAACAACCTCGCGATCAAGGGGTTGGCCAGGGCGGCGGACGGCGCGGACGGCTTGAAGACGCGCCGCGATCACATCGTCACCGTGGTCACCGAGCACAAAGCGGTGCTCGATCCGATCGCGACGCTGGCGAGGCAGGGATGGGGCGTCACCGTCGTGCCCGTGAAGCGCGATGGACTGGTGGACGTGAGCGAGTTAGCGGGCGCGATCACCGAGCGCACGTTGCTGGTGAGCGTGATGGCCGCAAACAACGAGATTGGCGTGTTGCAGCCGATCAAGGAGATTGCCGCGGCGGCTCACGCGAAGGGCGCGTGGATGCACACCGACGCGGTGCAGGCGGCAGGCAAGGTGCCGTTCGATGTCGAAGCACTCGACGTGGACTTTGCGTCGGTGACGGCCCACAAGCTTTACGGCCCGAAGGGCGTGGGCGCCCTGTACGTGCGGCGCAAGGCAGCGGATGGAAGGCGCGTCGCGAAGATTGCCGCGGAGATTGATGGCGGCGGTCACGAACGCGGGATGCGGTCGGGCACGTTGAACGTGCCGGGGATCGCGGGGTTTGGCCGCGCGGCGGAGATTGCGCGCGCGGAGATGGCCGGCGAAGCGACGCGAGTCGCGGCGCTGCGCGATCGACTGCTCGCTGGGCTGCAGGCCCGCGTCGAGGGGATGACGGTGAATGGCGACATGACCTTGCGCCTGCCGGGGAACCTCAACGTCAGCTTCGCCGGCGTCGATGGCGAGGCGCTGCTGGTCAGCCTGGATGACATCGCGGTGTCGTCCGGTGCGGCGTGCACGCAAGCGGAACCATCGCACGTGTTGATGGCGCTGGGGCTGTCGAAAGACCGCGCGCTGGCGTCGCTGAGGTTCGGCATCGGCCGAGACACGACCGCGGACGAGATCGCCCGCGCGGCATCAAAGGTTGCAGAGGTCGTGGCGCGGCTGCGGCACCTGTCACCGGTGGGTTGAGGTGTGCACAGAGTGCGCAACGTGCGCGGGGTGCACTAGGTGCGGTACTCGGACGAGGTGCTTCGTCGAGTGCAACACCTCGAGCGGGCCGGCTCGCTGGAAGGCGAGCACGTCGGCACGGGAGAGATTGGAAGCCTGGATGACGGCACCGTAGTGCGCATCCAGGTGAAGCGTGACGGCGACCGAATCGTCGAGGCGCGCTTCAAGGTGTTCGGGTGCAGCGCGGCTATCGCGAGCGCGAGCCTCGTCACCGAGTGGCTCGAAGGCGCCGCGATAGACGAGGCGCAACGGGTCACGGCGGAACGGGTCGTGCAGCAACTGGCCCTGGCCCCCGAACGAGAGCACGTGGCGGCGATGGCCGTCCAAGCGGGTGTGAAAGCGGTTGAGGCGGCGAAACCATGATTGAGATTACAGACAGCGCGTCGCGCGTGATTAGCAAGCAGCTGCTGAAGCAGCAGAAGCCTGGTGGCGGCCTGCGGATCGCCGTCAAGGCCGGCGGCTGCTCGGGCTTCAGCTACGTGTTTGCGTTCGACGACGCGGCGAAAGAGAACGACGAAGTGTTCGAGGGATCGAATGGCGCGAAAGTGTTCATCGATCCGCGCAGCCTGAAATTGCTGGACGGCACGGTTCTCGATTTCGACGAGAACAACCTGATGGCCACGAGTTTCACCCTGAAGAATCCGCACGCGAAGTCGACGTGCGGTTGCGGAGAGAGTTTTTCAGCATGAGTACCGCTACCGAGCAAATCAAAGAGCTGGCGAACACCGAGTACAAGTACGGGTTCGTCACCAACACCGAGCAGGACATCATCCCGGTCGGCCTCAACGAAGACGTGGTGCGCCTGATCTCGTCGAAGAAGGGCGAGCCCGAGTGGATGCTCGAGTGGCGCCTCAAGGCGTTCCGCGCGTGGCTGAAGATGGAAGAGCCGCACTGGCAGAACGTCACCTTCGAGCCGATCAACTACCGGGGTGTGAGCTATTACGCGGCGCCGTCCGAGAAGAAGAAGCTCAACAGCCTGGACGAAGTCGATCCGGAAATCCGCGCCACCTTCGACAAGCTGGGCATCCCGCTCGAAGAGCAGAAGCTGTTGTCGAACGTCGCGGTGGACGCGGTGTTCGACTCGGTGTCGGTCGCCACGACGTTCCGCAGCAAGCTGGCCGAGCTCGGCATCATCTTCTGCTCGTTCTCGGAAGCGGTGAAGGACCACCCCGAGCTGGTGAAGCAGTACATCGGCTCGGTCGTGCCGCACACCGACAACTACTTTGCCGCGCTCAACTCCGCGGTGTTCAGCGACGGCAGCTTCGTCTACATCCCCAAGGGTGTTCGCTGCCCGATGGAGTTGTCGACCTACTTCCGCATCAACGCGCAGAACACCGGCCAGTTCGAACGGACGCTGATCATCGCCGACGAGGGTTCGACGGTCAGCTACCTCGAGGGCTGCACGGCGCCGAAGCGTGACGAGAACCAGCTGCACGCCGCGGTGGTCGAACTCGTCGCGCTCGACGATGCCGAGATCAAGTATTCCACCGTGCAGAACTGGTATCCCGGTGACGCCGAAGGGAAGGGCGGCATCTACAACTTCGTGACCAAGCGCGCGCTGTGCCAGGGCGCGCGCAGCAAGGTTTCGTGGACGCAGGTCGAGACCGGCTCCGCGATCACGTGGAAATACCCGAGCTGCGTCCTCAACGGCGAAGGCTCGGTCGGCGAGTTCTATTCGGTGGCGGTGACCAACAACCACCAGCAGGCCGATACCGGCACCAAGATGATCCACAACGGCAAGAACACCCGCTCGACCATCGTGTCGAAGGGGATCAGCGCCGGCCACTCGAACAACACCTACCGCGGCCTCGTGCGCGTCGCCCCGCAGGCCGAGGGCGTGCGCAACTTCACCCAGTGCGATTCGCTGCTGCTCGGCGCGGACTGCGGCGCGCATACGGTGCCCTATATCGAGGTGCGCAACCCCTCGGCGACGATCGAGCACGAGGCGACCACGAGCAAGATTTCGGACGACCAGCTGTTCTACGCGATGCAGCGCGGCCTCGCGCAGGAGGACGCCATCGCGCTGATCGTGAACGGCTTCGCGCGCGAAGTTCTGCAGCAGTTGCCGATGGAGTTCGCGGTCGAGGCGCAGAAGCTGCTCGGTATTTCGCTGGAAGGTTCGGTTGGGTGAGCGATGCGATCACCCTTGCCGTGCGCCCGGTGACGTCGGCGGATGCGCCCGCGCTGGCCGACCTGCTCAACGCGGTTATCGCGGCGGGCGGGACGACGGCGCTGCAGGATCCCTACACGCCGGAAGCGCTCGATGCGGCCTATTTGACGGGGCCCAACGTCCACTGCTGCTTCGTAGCAGAGGATGAGGACGGCACGCTGCTCGGGTTTCAGACGCTGGGGCGCTATCCGGGACTTCCGGAGGATGTCGGCGATATCGGCACGTTCGCGCTGGTGGGCGGGAC
>DATMJU010000328.1:0-7033 GCA_035553795.1 Vicinamibacterales bacterium | reverse complement strand
GGTGGTCACGGTCATCGACGACGATGCGCCGGTTCTCACGGCTCCGGCAGCGCTGACGGTCGGCACCAACACCGGCGGGACCTACGTCGGCGCGATCGGCGCGGCCACGGCGACGGACAACGTCTCGATCGGTGGAGGCATCACGATCACCGACAACCGCCCGGCGGCTTTCCCGCTCGGGAACACCACGGTGACCTTCACGGCGGTCGACGAAGCGGGTAACACCACGACGGCGACGCAGGTCGTGACCGTCGTGGACGACGATGCGCCGGTCGTGACCTACACCGGCAACGCCGGCACCTACACCGTCGACCAGACGGTCAACATCATCTGCTCGGCCACGGACGCGGGTTCAGGAATCGCCTCGACGACCTGCGCCAACATTACGGGCCCGGCTCACACCTTCGCGGTGGGCGTGAACACCCGCACGGCGACGGCCACTGACAACGCGGGTAACGCCGCGTCGGCGACGGTGTCGTTCACGGTGACGGTGCCGCCGTCGGCAGTCGGCAACGTGATCACCCAGTTCTTCGACAGCCCGGCCGAAGCTGCGAAGGCGAACCACACGCTGAACCAGGCGACGAGCGCGCCGAATGCGAATGCACGCGCCGCACACCTGAACAAGCTGAAGAAGGACATCGAGAAGGAAATCGGCAAGACGCTGACGGCCGCCGAAGCCGCGACGTTGATCAGCCTGCTGAACAACCTTTACTAAGCACCACGTCGACACAAAAGGCCCGCGGGGAGTCACCTCCTCGCGGGCTTTTTCCTTTTACGGCGCTCCCATACACTGTTGCGCGATGGCAGCCCCTTCATTCCCCGGCGTACCTGCGGGTCCCATGCCCGCGCCGCCACCGGCGTGGATCATCCGCATCGCCCTGCGCCTGCGAAGCCTCCTGATGAAGGCAGCCAACGCCATCACGCCTCCGGAAGTCATCGTCCTCGAGCGCGCGACAGGCGTGGCGGTCTCGATGGCGATCGCCGCGTTCGTCAAGCACTACGTGCCGTTGCTGGAGGACGGACCGATTTCCGCGGACGAAGCCGCGCGGCGGCTCGGCCGCGATCCCGACACCACGTTCCGTTTCCTCCACTTCGTCGCGTCTGCCGGATTCGTCACGATGCGTGCCGATGGGCGCTTCGAGCACAATCGCGTGTCGCGGATTCTTGCGCCCGGACACCGTTCGCGCACCGCGAATTTCGTCGAGTACTTTGCCAGTGGATCGAACGTGCGCTCGTGGCTCGACGTGGATGCGACGCTCGCCAGCGGCAAGAACGCGTTCGAGCGCGTGCACGGCATGAGCGTATGGGACTGGTTCGATCAGCATCCCGAAGAACGCCAGTGCTTCGCCGAAGCGATGATGGGCTTTACGCTTGGCGATGCGCCGTTCGTCGCCGCGAACTATCCCTTCAAGGAAGTCTCGACGATCTGCGACGTCGGTGGAGGCCGGGGCACGCTCGTGTCCGAGCTGTTGTTGCGTCATCCGCATTTGAAGGCGACGCTCGTGGATGGTGCGGGGGTCCTCGACCTGGCGCGCGCGCTCCTCGAACACCGCGGCGTGGCCAGCCGCGTGACGCTTACACCGGGGAATTTCTTCGACAAGATCCCGCCAGGCGCCGAGCTCTACACGTTGAAGAACGTGCTGCACGACTGGGACGATGAGCGGTCGCTCACGATCCTGCGCGCCGTCCGGAAGGCGATGCAGCCCGGACAGAAGGTGCTGATCATCGAGGCGTTCATCGATCGGTCGCGGCCGGACCCAATGGTGGCCGGGGCGGACATGCAGATGATGATGGTCTGCGGCGAGGGCCGCGAGCGGACAGAGAGCGACTTCCGGACACTTCTCGAACAGTCCGGATTCCGGCCCAGCCGGGCCTTTCCGCACCCTGTGATCGGCATGGTCGAGGGGGTCGCGATTTAGGATTTTGGCGCGAACTTCAGCGGGCCCGCGTTCGTCTCACCCTTGGTGAAGCACTCCCTGCGCCGTCTCTTCAAGGCCCCTGCCTTTGCCCTGACCGCCATCATCACCGTGGGTGCCGCCATCGGCGCCAACGCGCTGATCTTCAGCGTGGTCAACGGCATCATCCTGAAGCCGCTTCCATACCCGGACTCGAAGTCCCTGGTGGGTGTGTGGCTGGTGGCGCCCGGAGTCATGGCGGGTGAGCTCCAGCAGTCGGCAGCCACTTATTTCATGCTCAAGGACGCCGCCGAGACGTTCGAGCACATCGGCCTGTGGAGCAACGGATCATCAACCATCACAGGTCGCGGCGAACCCGAGCAGGTCGAGACGCTCAACGTCACGGACGCGACGCTTGACGCGTTGGGTATCCGTCCGGCGCTGGGCCGCGAGTTCAGTCCCGAAGACGACCTCCCCAACGGCCCGAACGTCGTGATGGTGACCCACCAGTACTGGCAGCGCGCGCTCGGCGGCAACCCGGCGGCGGTGGGCCAGAGCATCACCATGAACGGAACGGCGCGCGAAGTCATCGGCGTGCTGCCCGCGGATTTCAAGTTCCTGCGCTCGAATCCGCAGATCATCGTGCCGTTCAAGTTCGATCGCACGGCCATCAACGCCGCGGGTTTCAGCTACCAGGGCCTCGCGCGGCTCAAGCCGGGCGTCACGATTGCGCAGGCCAACGCCGACGTTGCGAGACTACTGCCGTCGCTCACGCAGCGCTTCCCGCTTCCGCCCGGCTTCTCGCAACAGATGTTTGATGACGCGCGCTTCGGCCCGCTGGTGCGTCCGCTGGAAGTCGATGTCGTGGGCAACATCGGCAACATGCTGTGGATCCTGCTCGGCACGGTCGGCCTCGTACTCCTGGTCGCGTGCGCAAACGTCGCGAATCTGTTCCTGGTTCGTGCTGAAGCGCGCCAGCAGGAACTCGCGGTGCGCCTGGCACTCGGCGCAGAAGCGAAGCAGGTCGCCTGGCAGTTGATGTCGGAGTCGCTGCTCGTCGCTCTCGTGGGCGGAGTGCTCGGCACCGCGCTCGCCTACGGCGGCATCCAGCTACTGCTGTATCTGCGCCCCGCGCAGTTGCCGCGCCTCAACGAGATTGGGCTCGATCCGCTGGTGCTGATGTTCACGCTCGGCATTTCGCTGATCGCCGGTCTCGTATTCGGCGCGATCCCCGTCTTCAAGTACGCGCGGCCGCACATGGCATCGGCGCTCAAGGACAGCTCGCGCGGTTCGAGCGAAGGCCGCGAGCGTCATCGCGCGCGCAACACGCTGGTCGTCGCCCAGGTGGCGCTGGCCGCCGTGCTGCTCGTGGCGTCAGGCTTGATGGTGCGCACGTTCGTCGCCATTCGAGATGTGCCCCCGGGGTTCACGAACCCGGAGGAGATTCTGACGATGCGCATCTCGATTCCGTTTGCCGTCATGGCCGACTCGGATCAAGTGGCGCTGACGCACGAACAGATTGTCAGGAAGCTCGAGGCCGTGTCCGGAGTGACGTCGGTCGGCGTGTCGTCATCGCTGACGATGGACGGCAACAGCAACAACGATCCGGTCTGGGTCGAGGATTTCCCGAAGTTCGAGGGCGCCATCCCGCCGCTCCGACGCCACAAGTACATCGGGGGGCGCTACGCCGAGACGATGGGCAACTCGATCGTGGCTGGACGCGCGCTGACGTGGGCCGACGCGCACACCAACCAGCCGGTCGCCGTCATCAGCGAGAACCTCGCCCGCGAGTACTGGAAAGAGCCGGCCCTGGCGATTGGCCGCCGCATTCGACGCAATCCGACAGTGGCGCAGTGGGTGGAAATCGTCGGCGTCTACGGCGACGAGCGCCAGGACGGCGCCACCGTCGCGGCGCCGAAGATCATCTACTGGCCGATGAAGACCCAGGGATTTGATGGCAAGCCGTTCGTCCAGCGCTCGCTGGCGTACGCGATCCGCTCATCGCGGCTGCAGTCACCAGGTTTCCTCACTGAAGTGCAACAGGCGGTATGGAGCGTCAATCCGAGCCTGCCCCTCGCGCGCGTGCGGACGCAGCAGGAGATCTATAACGAATCGATGGCGCAGACGTCGTTCGTGCTCGTCATTCTCGGCATCGCCGCGTCGGTGACGCTGCTGCTGGGCCTGGTCGGCATCTACGGCGTCATCGCCTACATCGTGGCGCAACGCCGCCGCGAGGTCGGCATCCGCATGGCGCTCGGCGCGCAGAGCGAGTCCGTGCAGAAGATCTTCGTGTCTCGCGGCCTGACGCTGACGGCGATCGGCCTGGCCGTGGGACTGATCGCGTCCGCGGTGCTGATGCGGCTGCTGTCGTCACTGCTGTTTGGCGTGGAGCCGTTCGATCCGCTGACGTATGGCGCCGTGATCGCGGGACTCGGCGGCGTCGCCCTGCTGGCCACGTGGCTCCCGGCGCGCCAGGCGACGCGCATCGATCCGATGCTGGCGCTCCGCGCCGAGTAGTAGCAAGTATCAAGATGCAAGTAGCAGGAAGAGACAAGAGCCTTTCTTGCTACTTGCTACCTGCTACTTGCTACTACTTTCCGAAGATCAGAAAGTACTGATACTGCAGAATCGGCTCCTGGCGAATGAGCCGGAGCCCGGCCTTCTTCGCGTCGTTGATGACGGCGTCGGGGCTGACGCGTTCTTCGGGCGCGGGACCCGGGCCAGTGCCATCGAGTCGGAAGTCGACGATGCCAAGGCGTCCCTGCGGCTTCAACGACTTCGCGAGGTTTGACAGCATCGAGACGCGATCCTCGACCTCGTGATACGCATCCACCATCAACACCGCATCCAGTGCTCCCACAGGCAGGCGCGGATCGTCTCCCAACCCGAGGACAGGCCGCACGTTGTTGAAGCCCTCGCGGCTGACGCGGCGGAGGATCGCGTTGATCATTTCCTGCTGCACGTCTTCGGCATAGACCAGGCCGCGGGGACCGACGCGGCGCGCAAGACGGATCGTGAACCAGCCGCTGCCGGCGCCGACGTCGGCGACAACCGATGCGTCGGCGATGCCCATCGCGTCCATGATCTGATCGGGCCGCTGCCACAGATCGCGATCGGGCGCGTCAAGGAGTCCGAGGTCGGATGGCGGGAACAGGCGGCGTTCGTGGCCACCCTGCTGCTGATTCTGCGCGGCCGGGTGGCTGACGAACAGCGCGCTGGCCGCGAGGGCCAGCGCCAGGGCTGCCGTGAATCGAGTTAGTGCCTGAGGAATTTCCATGCCGTCGGCAACACCAGACCGGCAGCGACCACCTTGATCACGTCCACGATGATGAAGGGATAGAGCCCCGTGGCGAGCGCCGTCTGCAGGCCGGCAAAACGCGAAATCCACAGCACGCCGCCCATGAAGATCAGCGACAGGCCGATCGACATCGCGATGATCGACGTGAAGTAGCGGCGATCGAGTCCGCGCTCCGCAAGCAGGCCGGTCACGAACGCCGCGATCGGATACGCCATCAGGTATCCGCCCGTCGGTCCGAGCAGGCGCGCGAAGCCCTGCGGCAGTTCCGGCGAGAACGCGAACACCGGCAAGCCGGCGATGCCAAGCATGAGATAAAGGATCTGGCTCAACGCGCCGAGCGAGGAGCCCAGCGCGGCCGCGCCGATCAGCACGATCATCGGCTGGATGGTGAAGGGGACGGGCGTGAACGGCAGCGGGAAGCTGAGCTGCGCGGCGGCAGCGGTGAGCGCCGTCACGAACAGGACCGACAGCAATTGCACGCCGGTCCACGCATTGGCGGACGCAGCACGGATGCTGACCTGATCGAGAATCGTTGAGGCGTGCGACACAAAAGGTCTGGATGTCATGTTTGAGGATTCTACCGGCTTGAACCGAGCCGAGTCGAGAGGGATGCCTGCCGCGCTGACGATTGCCGGCTCAGATTCGGGCGGCGGCGCCGGAATTCAGGCAGATTTAAAGACATTTGCCGCCCACGGCGTCTATGGCACGTCGGCTATCACCGCGCTGACCGCCCAGAACACCGTCGGCGTGTCCGGGGTTCACACGGTGCCGGACGACTTCGTCACGGCGCAGATCGAGGCCGTGGTCTCGGATCTCGGCTGCAACGCCGTGAAGACCGGCATGCTGGCCAATTCCACCATCGTCGAGGCGGTGGCCGCGGCGGTCGAGTCGCTCGACCTCCCGAATCTCGTGGTCGATCCGGTGATGGTGGCCAAGAGCGGTGACCATCTCCTGGATGAAGAGGCTGTGCATGCGCTGCGCTGGACGCTGCTCAGGCTCGCGCGCGTGGTCACCCCGAATATTCCCGAGGCCGAAGTGCTGGCGAAGATGTCGATCACGTCGCTCGCCGACATGAAGGAAGCCGCGCGACGGATCGCGATGCTGAAGCCGGCGGCCGTCGTGATCAAGGGCGGGCACCTCGCCGGTCCTGAAGTGATCGACGTGCTGCTCGAGGGCGGCGAGTATCACGAGTGGGTGGGCCCACGCATCGAGGGCCCAAACACGCACGGCACCGGGTGCACGTTTGCAGCGGCCATTGCCGCACAGTTGGCGAAAGGGGCTTCGCTGGTTGAAGCAGTGCCGGCAGCAAAGGCGTATGTCGAGGGCGCGATGCGTCATGGCATCCCTCTCGGCAAGGGCCACCGCCCGCTCAACCATTTCTGGCGCTTGCCCGCCGAAGCGCTGGGCGCGAAGGTGGGCGGCTTATACTGAAACCCTCCATGCAGATGACCGCCATCACGTCGGCGCCGCTCGATCAGGAAGCGCTGGTGCGTGCGCTAGATACGACAGGCATCGGTGCGGTCGCGGTGTTTCTCGGCCTGGTGCGCGATCACAACAAGGGCCGCAAGGTGCTGTACCTCGATTACGAGGCGTACGAGCCGCTGGCGTTGCGGGGGCTCGACGTGATCGTTAGTGAGGCACGCGAGAAGTGGCCCACCGTCCGCCTTGCGATCCACCACCGCATCGGCCGCATGGAGATCGGCGAGGCCAGCGTCGTGATCGCCGCCGCATCGCCGCACCGAGCGGATGCGTTCTCGGCAAGCCGCTACGCCATCGAGCGCATCAAGCAAATCGTGCCGATCTGGAAGCACGAGTACTTCGAGGGCGGCGACGTGTGGAT
>DATMJU010000327.1:0-2882 GCA_035553795.1 Vicinamibacterales bacterium | reverse complement strand
GCTCGGTAACGGCGGAGTGAAGATCGGCGCCGTTGAGACTTGCGGCGTGGGTAGTGGCGGCGGCGCGGGCGACCAGGATGGTGAGTGGCGTGACGCGCTGGGCTGAGGGAAATCGTGAGCGAGACATCGATCCTCCGACGTTCTCGAAACTAACTGCGCATCTCGAGCCAGTCAAGGAAAGAGGCATGCCAACAGCATCCAATGAGGCGTGTCGCGAAAGATTCGCGGCACGCCTCTTGTGCCACCTGTGAGCGCGATCAACCCATAGAAGACATGAGTACGAGTAGCAATCCCCCTATGGCGACCGGAGTATTGACGACGAACCGAAATACGAACGCCATCTCCGCCGTCGGCTCGTCGTGCACCCGTTCCTGAGCTTCGAGAAAGCGCCACGACTGATAGGCGATCGCGAATGGCGTCATTGTCAGGCCCGCCAGCGCCAGCGCGGTGTTGAGGCCGTGCGTCGAAAAGCGCAGCACCACCAACGGCACCAGCACCACGAGCAGCACCGCGCTCTGCCACACCGCTTGCCGGCGCGTCTTCAACCAATGACCCGGGTACCGAACCGCCATTCGCGACCTCCTGTTAACAGAACCAAGAACGTTGCACGAGTAACAGTCCCAGCGCCAGCGTGAGCGCAGCGCATGGAATCTCGCCTCCCCACGTCGGCTCGAGGACGGCGATGGCACAGACGATCATGACCATGCCTTCCATGTTGCTGATCATCCAGTTCAGGTCGGCGCAGTAGTCGTACTGAACTGACGTCAATGACGCGGCCTGAATTTGATCGGGCGCCTGCAGCCGGATCCTCCGCAGGGTCTGCTGGACGTTCCGGAAGCTGCCCGACAGGCCCTGGCGGGCCGCCCGGGTCATGGCGGCGTCGATGGCTTCGTGCGTCATATTGTGCTGCCTGGCGTCGTGCCCGCGCAGCATCAGCTCGTGCACCAGGGCCGCGCGCCCGCCCCGGGATTCGCGTCGCCGCAACGCGGCCTGGAAACCGGCGTCGTAGTTCGCCTGCAGGTGCGCGGCGCCGGCGCCGAGCGTGGACTCCATCGCCCGGAGCAGGGACTTCCGCGTGCCTGGCTGAGCATTCTCGAACTCACCTGCGAGGGCTCGAAGCTCGGCGACGATCTGCTCGAGCACCGGATCGGCCGTTGTGACGGGCGTGCGCCGCTGCGCGCTGGCGCTTTGAACTACGAGTGGCACGGTCGCAAGCGCGGCCACGAATTGACGTCGGTTAGGGGTCATGGACATCTCCTTGCTCGATGAACACGATTGTCACGAGCAAGACGACGATGGGACCTCTCCCGATTGTTCTCAATGGGCCGAATCATTCTTCTCTTGGCGCCATCGCGCATCGTTGTCGGTGGTGTCCGTTCGCAAGCAAGGCAGCAGTGATTCACGGTATTCGGTCGGCGACATTCCGAAGCGCGCGCGGAAGTCACGACAGAAGTGGCTGGCATCCGCAATGCCCACGCGTTCGCGGATCTCCTTCACGCGCATGCCTGGATCGGCAAGCAGCCTCGCGGCGGCCTCGAGCCGCAACGCGCACAATCGCAAGCGTGGTGTCGCGCCGAAGTTCTGCATGAACAAGCGGCGCAGCTGCCCACTGCTCACGCCGATGACCGCCGCCATCTCCGGCACCGTCCACGCGTGCGCCAGATCGGCCCTGACACGATCGATCACGATCGACACCCGGTGAATCGCCGCAGGCACGGGACTGGCAGTCATGGCGCAGTATCGTTTCAATGTCACTTCATATCATTCAAGTGAGATGAGGTCACCAGGAATTTCGGTGGCCATTGCACGATGTCAGAGGGGCAGCGGCTGGCATCGCAGTTTTTGCCATGTGTACGCAATTGACGCGAATGCGTGGCCGGCTGTATCGCTTGAGCGACAACATATATCATTCAATGGCGATGCCGTCGACGCAGCGCGCCAACTCCAGGCGCATCTATCGCAACTTGTTGATATCGTTGCGCTTATTGAACCGGGGCGAAGCCATACGCTACAGTGGCAAGGTGCCGAGCACGCGGTGGGGTGAAGCGATCGCGTTTTATTTGAGCGAGCGAGGCTGGACGCAACGGCAACTCGCGGAACGCGCGTCGGTCAGACCCAATACCTTGACGAACCTGGTCAAGCATGGCCGCGACTCCGATACCGCGACGCTGTCGCGCATTGCCGCCGCGCTGAAGATCGATCTCGCCGAGTTGTTCCTGACACGCGAGCAGATCGCCATCCTCCGTTCGCATCGCGAGAACCGGGTCGAACACCTCAAGGATGCTGTCCTGCGCGAACTATCGGAGACGGTCACGCGGCTGGTCCGCGAAGAGCTCGAAAAGCCGCAACGCGCCGCCGCCGACGCAGCCCCGAAGAAGCGTGCCCGGCGCAAGAGCGCCTGAGCACGCACCCGGCGTGTCCTCGTGATCAAAGCTGTCTTTTTCGACGTCGATTTCACGCTGATCTTCCCTGGGGCCACGTTCCAGGCCGAAGGCTACCGTCGCGCCTGCGCCGCACACGGCATCGAAGTGGATCCGGACAAGTTCGAAGAGGCGACCGCGGCTTCGTCTATCATCCTCGACGAGGCGGAAGAGCAGATATACACGCACGACCTGTTCGTCCACTACACCGCGTCGATCATCGAGCGGATGGGCGGGCGCGGCCCCAGGGTGATCGAGGCCGCGCGCGAAATCTACGAGCAATGGTCGGTCAACCACCACTTCCAGTTGTATGACGATGTGGTGCCGGCGCTGGCGTCCGTCAAACAGCGCGGCCTGCTCGTCGGGGCGATTTCCAATTCACATCGCAGCCTGGACGCGTTCCGCGTGCACTTCGCTCTCGACGGCCTCATCACCGTCTCGGTGTCCGGCGCGCAGCACGGC
>DATMJU010000326.1:0-5611 GCA_035553795.1 Vicinamibacterales bacterium | reverse complement strand
CGGTTGGCGCGCTCAACATCCAGCAGCGCGAGAAGGACGCCAGCCCGTCGACCAACTTCACCGCGCTGCGCCTTCGCCGCGACATCCTCGCCAACTCGGACGTCGGCGTGATGTTCCTGAACAAGGATCCCAAGGGTTCCGATCACAACCGCGGCTTCGGCGCCGATGCGAACTTCCGCTTCCTCGGCGACCTGACGATGAACCTGGCGGTGGCGAAGAGCGATTCGCCGGTGTCGCGCATCCCTGGAGAAGGCGACGACTGGTACTCGAAGAGCAGCGTCGGCTACCGCAACAACAAGTGGGAAGCGCGCGGCATGTACCAGACGATCGGCGGCCGCTTCAACGACGAGATGGGCTTCGTGCCGCGCACCGGCGTGGACAACGCCGAGTTCTATGTCGGCGGCCGGTTCCGCCCACGCAAGCTGTCTCGCTGGGTTCGCGAAACATTCCCGCACATCCAGTTCGAAAACTTCACGCGCCGCAATGGCGGCGGCCTCGAATCGCGCTACATGGACTGGCACTGGCCGGTGACGTTCCAGAACAGCGCGTTCATCGAGGTCGGCACCAACCCGAACGTCGAGGTGATCGACGACCGGTTCACGATCAACAGCCGCCGCAACATCTACGTGGATCCGGGCCGCTACGAGTTCAAGGAACACTTCATCCTGGCCAACAGCAACGCGGCGGCGCCGTTTTCGGTCAACCTCCGCGCCGGCACCGGCGAGTTCTACGACGGCTACCGCCGCAACTACACCATCGGCGGCACGTTCCGCATGAACCAGCACTTCAACATCTCGCTGAGCGATCAGATCAACGACATCGAACTGGGATCGGGATCGTACGTGACGCACCTGCTGACCGGTCGATTCAACATCTACTTCACGACCAAGATGTTCGTGAATGCGCTGGTGCAGTACAACACCGACACCAACCAGTGGAGCTCGAACGTCCGCCTGGACATCATCCACCGCCCGTTGAGCGACATTTACCTGGTGTACAACGAGCGGCGTGATTCCCGCAGCGGCGACCTGATCTCGCGCGCCGTGATTGCGAAGATGACCTACCTCTTCGCGTTCTAGCTACTTCAGGACGGGCGCGAGAATCCGGAACGCGCCCGTCAACTGCACGTCCTTCATCTTTCGGTCTTTCCACTTCACGATCGCGTACAGCAGCGCGCACAGCGCCACCGTGGCGACCAGCGACAGCTCCAGCGGCAGCGCGCGTTTGATCGGCTTGGCAATGCCGCCGTACGCCATCTCGACGTGGATCCAGTAGACGAACAGCGACGACCGTCCGAGCGTGGTGATGACGCGCCCGGGCACATCAGGCTCAGTAAAGTAGGTCGCCCACGTTCTCCGCGCGTAAGCGTGGAAACGATCAATGCCCCACGCAATCGGCAGCATCGCGGTGCAGATGCCAAGACGAATGAAGAAGAACGTTGGTGAGCTGGTCCAGAAATTTGCGACCGGGTAGATCGACGGCCGGAACGACGCCGCGTAGCCGGCGGCAATGCCGCCAAGCCCTGCGATCAGCAGTCCCATTTGCAGGCGCCGCTCCGCAGTGGCTGCGCGCACTGCGTATACCAGCTCGCCGGCGATCGCTCCCGCGAGGAGGAAGCCCGTCCACGGAAACAACGCGAAGTTGGTGCGTCCCGGGAGGGGGCGGATGTACGCCTCGATCGGATCGGGCAGCATCGCCAGGATGCCGGCTTCACGCACCAGCGGCGTGGTCATCGCCACCACCGCGGTCGCGATGGCAAAGACGAAGATGCGTATCGAGCGTCGCTCGGACAATCCCCAGAGGAGCGCCGCTGCGATCATCGCGAGGCCCATCACGTTGAGGATGTCCACCTTCAGGAAGTTGCTGAAAGCGCCCCACCCCAGAATCTGCGACTGCAGTCGAAAGAGAAACGCGAGAGCGAAGATCTGCAACCCGCGCCAGCGGGCCATTGAGGCGGCTTGCGCGTGACCGACCTTCGTTGCGCGATGCGAGGCCGCCATCGAAATCGTCAGGCCGGCCAGGAACAGGAACAGCGGCGCGGCCAGGCCCGCGATGAAGACCGTGTACATGTACAGCGTGCGCGTCCGGTCCTCCTGGCGCGTCCACGCATCGATGACGTGGGCGCCGACCATGACCACGACCGCAACGCCGCGCAGCCAGTCGAGATACGCCTTACGTTCCAGGAGCGGCCTCGAAGGTGATCTCCAACTGGATGTCCTGTCGCAACGAGTGCCACACGGAGCAGTACTTGTCGCGCGACAGATCGATCGCGCGTTGAATCGCGTGCGCCGGCACGTTGCCGCCGACCTTGAAGGTCAGCACGAACCGCACGAAATGACGGGGCGGTTCCTCTCGACGCTCCCCGGATATGGCCGCCTCGAGTGAGGTCAACGGGTGGCGCCCCCTGACGATGATGTCGGCGAGATCGATCGCCATGCACCCAGCAAGTGACATCGCGAGTGCTTCGGGGGGCGATGGACCTTCGGTGCCGTTGCTATCAAGGACGATCTCGGTGCGCGGGGTCGCCGCGCGAAACTTGAGATCCCCCAACCACGTGAGAGTGGCCGTAATTGGCGGTTTTGCCACGATTACAGAGTAACAACTTGCAAGGCTGAGGTGTCTGGCGACAGGGAACTCTTGCGTTGCCGTCTCCGTAATGCTAAATATCCAGCAGTTGCTGAATTTTTAGCAGAACCCTGAGCACATGACATCCAACGACCCCCTGTCCCGCCGGGAACGCCAGATTCTCGACATCCTGTACGCGAAGGGCACGGCCACTGCCGCCGAGGTACTCGCGGCGCTGCCGGATCCGCCCAGCTACTCAGCCGTGCGCGCCCTGCTTCGCATCCTGGAAGAAAAAGGTCATGCGGTGCACGAAACGCAGGGGACGCGGTACGTCTACGGCCCGTCTATACCCAGGGAAAGCGCCCGCAACTCGGCGTTGACCCGCCTGGTCTCGACGTTCTTCGACGGCTCCGCGGCGCAAGCGGCTGCCGCCCTTGTCGACTCGGGCTCGCTTTCAGACGAGGACCTTACGCGGCTGTCGGCCCTGATCGATCGCGCGCGGAAAGAAGGACGCTGATGGATCTCGAACTCATTCTCCGCACGTCGGCCGTGCTCATCGTCGCGGCCCTGATCGCAACGAGCCTGCGCCGTGCCGCACCGTCCACACGCCACCTGGTGTGGCAACTCGCGATAATCGCGGTGCTCGCGGCGCCGATTCTTGCGCCGCTCGTTCCGGCGATTACGGTGCCAGGCGTTCCACAAGTTCCACACGTTCCAGAGGCAGTGTTCGGACGCAGTTCCACTGTTCCGAACGCCATTTTCAACGCGGCAACTACGGCGCGTCCGGAAACCCTTGGAACCCCACAGAACAACGCCGTTGGAACCTTTGGAACCCTTGGAACCCTTGGAACCCTGGCAGTGGCTTCCTGGTTCCTGCTCTGCTGGGTCCTGAGCGGCCTTTCCGTCTGGCGTGGCTCAACGGCGGCTCCCAAAGCGTGGGTTAACGACGCGCGGATGCTTGCGGCGCGCATCGGTCTCAAGCGGCCCATCGCCGTGCGCCAGTTGCGGCGCGACGCCACCCCGCATGTGGCCGGCTTCTTCCGCTCGGTCGTGATGATGCCGCCCTCGGCGGCATCGTGGACCATCCAGGCGCGCCATGCGGCACTCGTGCACGAACTCACCCACATCAAGCGCCGCGATCGAACGACGCAGGCGCTCGCCCAGTTGGCCTGCGCGATCTACTGGTTCAATCCGCTCGTGTGGCACGCGGCAGCGGGACTCGCCCGGGAACGCGAGCGCGCCTGTGACGATGCGGTGCTGAAGTTCGGCGCACGGCCGTCTGATTACGCGACGCTGCTGCTCGACCTTGCGCGTTCGAAAAGCGCATGGACGCCGGCGACCGCGCTGAGCATGGCTCGCCCGTCCGCGATCGAAGGACGCCTGCTGTCAATCCTTGCTGATGCCGTCCGCACGCCTCGGCGTTCAACCCGCTGGGTCGTGAGCACCGCGATCGTCGCGCTGACGACGGCGATCCTGGGCGCGCAGGCGGCGCAGCCGGCCGCGTTGCCGCTGCCGGCCCCGGCACCGCGGGCGATCGTCAAGCCGCAGATGGTCATGGCCCTCGACCAGGGCACCGCGGACGCGTCGATCCTCGGGACGCTGGTAGACGCGATGAAGGACCAGGATCGAAGCGTGCGCGAACACGCCGCGATGGGCCTGGCCGTAACACCCGGCGCAGAGGTGATCGATCCGCTGCTGTCGGCGCTGCAGGATCCAGACGCGCAAGTGAGGGAGAAGGCTGCCATCGGACTCGTGTTCCGACGCGACCCACGGATCGTCGATGCGCTGCTGGCCGCCATCAAGGACGGCGACGCGCAAGTGCGTGAAAAGGCGGCGATCGCGCTTGGTGCGAGTGGCGATGCGCGCGCGATTGCTGCGCTCACCGCGGCGACGAAGGATCCGGACGCCCAGGTGCGTGAGAAAGCAGTCACCGGACTCGTGTTACTGGGATTCATCAAATGACCAATGTTCTTTCGGATCTCAAGCACGGCGTGCGCGTGCTGATCAGGACGCCGCTGTTCACGCTGTGCACCATTGCGGCGCTCGCCATCGGCATCGGCGCCACGACCGCGCTGTTCAGCGTCGTGCATGCGCTGCTGGTGAAGCCGCTGCCGTACAAGGACGCCTCGGCGCTGGTCGTCGTGTGGGAGCACAACCTGGCGCGCAGCCGCGCGCGCAACGTCGTGAGCCCGGCGAACTTCCTGGCATGGCGCGAGCGCAGCCGCTCGTTCGACGCGCTTGCCGCGTTCACGCAGAATCGCGTCACGTTGACGGGACAGGGCGAGCCTCAGGAACTTGCGACGCTTGTGACGTCGGCCAACATCTTCGATGTGCTCGGCGTGACTCCGATGTTGGGCCGCGGATTCTCCGAGGGTGAGGATCGCCAAGGCTCATCACAGGTGATGGTGCTGTCACACGCGACCTGGCTGCGGCAGTTCGGCGGCGACGCAGGCGCGGTTGGGCGGCAAGTCACGATCAACGGGCAACCGGTGTCGATCGTCGGCGTGATGCCGCGCGGCTTCGAAATGTTCGGCCTGCCCGCCGATGCCTACATGACGTTCCAGATGCCGTCGACCGTGCCGTTTCGCGGACGCAGCCTCATCGCCATTGGCCGCATGAAAGCCGGGGTCACTCGCGATCAGGCGCAGGCGGAAATGGAAGGCGTCTTCGCGCAGCTTCGAACCGAGCAGCCGGATTTCAATACCGGGTGGACGGTCAACGTCGTGCCGCTGCGCGAGCAACTGGTGGGCGATGTGCGGCTCGCGGTGCTGGTGTTGTTCGGCGCCGTGGGGGCCGTGCTGTTGATCGCGTGCGGCAACATCGGCAGCCTGATGCTGACACGCGCGTCCGGCCGCAGGCGCGAGCTGGCGATTCGATCCGCGATCGGCGCGGGCACGGGCCGCCTGTTGACGCAACTGGTGTGCGAGTCGCTGATGCTGTCCGTCGCCGGCGGCATCCTCGGCATCCTGCTGGCGACGTGGCTCCTCAGCGGACTCACCACGTGGGTCGGATCACGCTTGCCGATTCCGCTGCTGTCACAGGTCGG
>DATMJU010000325.1:0-2082 GCA_035553795.1 Vicinamibacterales bacterium | reverse complement strand
GTCGCAGGTCTCGGTGGAACGCGTGATGGGCTGCGGCCTCGGCGGTTGTTACAGCTGCGTCGTGCCCGTGAAACACGGCAACGAAGAATCGAATCTCGTGCGCTCGTGCATCAGCGGCCCCGTGTTCGACGGGGCGGAATTGGTGTGGGACTGATGGCGCCTGATCTCTCTGTCAAGATCGGCTCGTTGACGCTGCCGAATCCGCTGATCGCGGCGAGCGGCTGCTTCGGCTACGGCCTCGAGTACGAGAAGGTCGTCGACCTCGCCTCGCTCGGCGGCGTGGTGTCGAAGGGCCTGTTCATGAAGGAACGCCAGGGCCATCCCCCACCGCGCATCGTCGAGACGCCGGCCGGAATGATCAACGCGATCGGTCTCCAGGGCATCGGCGTGCACCGCTTCGTCAAGGAGAAGCTGCCGCTGCTGAACAAGGCCGGCGCGCGCACCTTCGTCAACGTGTGCGGCACGACGCTCGATGAATACGTCGAGGTCTGCAAGGTGCTGTCGGATGCGGAAGGCGTTGCGGCCATCGAGCTCAACATCTCGTGCCCGAACATCAAGGAAGGCGGCATCCAGTTCGGATGCAGCCTCGAGGGGACCTACGGTGTCGTCAACGCCGTGAGAAAGGCGACGCACCTCCCCGTCATTCCAAAGCTGACGCCGAACGTCACCGATGTCGCATCGTTCGCGCGCGCGGCGGAGGACGCCGGCGCGGACGCGGTCTCGCTGGTCAACACCTTCCTGGCCATGGCGATCGACGTCGAGACCCGGCGCCCCAAGATCACCAACGTGCTCGGCGGCTTGAGCGGCCCGGCGATCCGGCCGATCGCCGTGCGCATGGTGTGGGAGTGCTACCAACTCGTCAAGATCCCGGTCATCGGCATGGGCGGCATCACCGACGCGCGTGACGTAATCGAGTTCATGCTCGCGGGCTCTGCAGCCGTCCAGATCGGCACCCAGAATTTCGTCGATCCGTTCGTGTGGTCCAAGGTGCTCGATGGACTGAACGATTACATGACGCGCCACAACGTGACGAAGATCAGCGACCTGATCGGCGCGTTCGATCCCACTCCCCCCAAAGCTGTTCACGCATGAACCCGATTCTCGTTGCCCTTGATGTGGAATCGGCGGCCAGGGCCGTCGAACTCGCCGATGCTCTTCGCGGATCGGTCGGCGGTTTCAAGATCGGCAAGCAGCTCTTTACGGCGGCGGGGCCGGCGATGGTCCGCGAGCTCACCAGCCGCGGCGATCGCGTGTTTCTCGATCTCAAGTTTCACGACATCCCGAACACCGTTGCCGGCGCGGTGCAGTCCGCCGTCGCGACCGGTGCGTGGATGGTTAACGTGCACGCCTCCGGCGGCAGCGCGATGATGAAAGCCGCCGGTGAATCTGCGCGAAAAACCGCGGAGAAACTCGGGCAGCCGCGACCGCTGGTGATCGCCGTCACGGTGCTCACGAGCATGGATGATGCGGCGTTGAAGGAAATTGGCGTCGGCCGCTCGATGCTCGACCAGGTCGTGCACCTGGCGAAGCTCGCCAAGGACTCAGGCCTCGACGGCGTCGTCGCGTCGCCACAGGAAGTGCCGGCAATTCGACGCGCGTGCGGTGCAGATTTCCAGATTGTGACGCCGGGGATCCGGCCGGCCGATCAGCAGGGGAAGGACGATCAGGCGAGGACTCTGACGCCCGCCGAAGCGATATCGGCCGGCTCGAGCTACCTGGTAATCGGGCGCCCCATCACGGCGGCGCCCAATCCAAGAGAGGCGGCCGAGAAGATCGCCGCCTCCCTTTAAGTCTTTAACTTTTAACTCTTAACTCTTAACTTTTAACTTCTAAGTTCTCGTCCCTACTTCGCCGTAATCACGAAGTGACCGCGGCGATTCTGCTGCCAGCAGGCTTCGTTTGACTCGGTGCAGAATGGCGCTTCCTTGCCCTTGCTGACGATCACGATGCGATCGGCGGGCACGCCCAGTTCGACCAGGTAAGCCTTCGCCGAGTTCGCGCGGCGCTCACCCAGACCAAGGTTGTATTCCGCGGTGCCGCGCTCGTCGCAGTGGCCCTCGATGCTGATGCGCGTGCTCGTCC
>DATMJU010000324.1:0-2617 GCA_035553795.1 Vicinamibacterales bacterium | reverse complement strand
GTCAGCGATCGATCGCCCCATCCGCGCCAGCCACCGCCCTTGTGCCGCAGATCCGCGACCGCTTCGACGATGTAGTAGACGGCGTAGGCGACGATGCCGATGCCGAGAGTGGTGAGCAGGATCAGCCCGAACGGCTGTTGCACGATGCGCATGAGCACACCGCTCGGGTCGCTGAGCCTGGCGCCGCCCATGCCCACGCCAACGCGTATCGCCAACACGCCCATCAAGGTGTAGATCACGCCCTTGGCGAAGTAGCCAAGCCGCACGAGACGCGACACCCACGGACGAACGGCCTTGGCGTTCACCGATGGGGCGCCCGCGTCGAGCCCGAGCGGGAGATGCTTGACGCCGCGAGACCCGCGGCCAGCGCGGCGTAGATCCAGAACATCGAGCGGCCACTCAGCCGCTTCTCAAAGCCCGGCGTCAGGCGCTTGGGCACGACGTAGTAATCCGTGACGTATGCCGCGGCCGCGACCGTCGCCCCGGCGACGATACTTGCCGCCGGACCTGGTGGAAGAAGTCTGCGCAATGATGCGTGCGCCGTTGCCCACATCACCATCGCGCCGCCATTCAATGCGGCGCCGGTCGCGGTGTAAGCGGCCGACGGTTCCGTGTGCAGAGCGGCCTCATCTCCCCACAGGATGTGACTGACCGCGTTCAGCGGCGCCCAGGGCGATGCGTCCCTCGTGGCTCCCAGCAGCAGAGTGGCCGCGGTGGTCGCGGCGGTTGCGCTGGCACTGGCTGACGAAACGTCACCGATAAAGCTGCGGCTCGTGTTCAACATGCTCGACCTCGCCAGTTACAGGTTGCAACTGGCGTGCCCGAGCCGTCAGCTCAGCCTTATTCGTGGCGCAAGGCCGTGGTGGTCTTTTGTTGCGGGACAATCGCCAGCGACCACACATTCGCGCGCATCTCGCCGCGCTCGAAGACCACGAGGTCACCCGAGCGCGACCAATCGGGGTAGCGCACATACACTCGAGGCGATTGCGGCGAGTACATCTCCGTCTGCCGTCCTGACGCGACGTCGATCGAGCGGAGCGTCCACGCGCCGCCGCGCAGCACCGCGGCCGCGACCCGGCTGCCGTCCGGCGACCAGCTTCGAATCCACGTGTGGCCGCGTTCCTGCGTCAGCATCCGCAACTGACCCGACGCCACGTCGATCAATCCGGCCTGCACTGAACCGTTCGGCGCCGGCAGAGACTTGTCGAGCGGCGTCTCATCCTTCACTTCAACGGCGAGATAGCGATCGTCTGGCGACCACGCGGGGTATCCAGCAGAGACGTTGCCCGGACTCACCGCGCGGGCGTCGTATCGATCCGTGCCGGTCACGTAGATCGTGCGACGTCCGGTCGGCGGCGTGAGGACGGAGAACGCCAGTTGCTTCATTGAAGGCGACAGCTGCGCTTCGCCGAGCCGTCCAGGCATCGGTTTCGATGTTGGCAGCGCCATGACCGGTGCCTCGCGGCGCGTCTCGATGTCGATCGTCCATACGCCAAGCGCCCGGTTACGGAACGATTTGTAGGCCACCGTTCGCCCATCCGGTGACCAGCTTGGCTGGTGGTCCGGTGAATCATCCGTCGTCAACTGCCGCGGAGTTCCGCCATTCACCGCCATCGTCCACACGTTGGCATACTCGCCGCGCCGCGTCGATACGTACGCGACCTGCGAGCCGTCCGGAGAGATGGCTGGCATGGAGTTTCTGCGACTAGTGTCGCTCGTCAACGCTGATGCGGGGCCGTCGGGCGATCCGTCCCGGCCCACACGCTGCTTCCAGATCTGGCTGTCGAGGCTCAGGCCCGCGAATACGAGCCGGCTGCCATCCGGCGCCAGCGAGATTCCTCGCACACCCGGCACGCCGGCCACGGGAATCATCGAGGGTTCGCCGTTCGATCGGCCGGTCGCCGGGTCGAGCGGCACACGCAGGATTGCGGCGTCACCGCCCGCGACGAATAATGCGGAGCCGTCTCGAGCGAACACCGATTCGTAGAGACCGTCTCGCGCGAGGATCGGCCACGTCGCGCCAGTCGTGACGTCGACAATCCACATGCCGTTGTTGAACCCGCCTTCGAAGTTGCTGAAGGCCACCAGCCTGCCATCGGCGCTCCATGCCGGCGCGGCGTGACCACCAGATGGCTGATCGCTTCGTGTCAGCGGCCGCGGTTTTCCGCCCTCGATGTCAGCAACCCACAGGGTCGATCCGACCTGCGCGCCATAACCCGTCGGTGCCGCATCCTGATGCTCGTCGGATTGAAATGCGATCGAGCGTCCGTCCGGCGACCATGCCGGGCGCGAGCCGGAGGCCACGATCTGTCTTGCCACGCCGCCGCGCGCGGGCATGATCCAGATACCGCCACGCTGATACGAATGAAACGCAATGCTGCGCCCGTCCGGCGACCACGCGGGATGCACGTTCTGATTGCCGTCCGTCGTCAGCGGCATGTCGCTGCCCGCGCCACTCAGGCTACGCACGTAAATCTCGAGGGAGCCGCTGCGATCGGACACGAACGCGATCGCATCGCCGTCCGGCGATATCGCCGGATGGAAGTCGAGGCCGTTGTGCGTCGTCAGTTGCACCGGCCACGCAACGCCGGGAGCCGCGGCCGGTGAGGCGTCCGCC
>DATMJU010000323.1:0-3122 GCA_035553795.1 Vicinamibacterales bacterium | reverse complement strand
CTCCGGCCTGCCGCCGATTCCGCTCGGCGGGCCCGGCATTCCGCCGCTGCAGGCCGCGGCAGGCGTTGGCTTCGGCGAAGGTTTTGCCGCCAACTCGCACATTCACTCGCCGGCAGGATTCCTACCCGCCATCAAGTGGCTCGTCGAAACGACCGGCGCCGATGTCAACGCCGTTGATCACGATGGCAACACGGCGCTGCATCACGCCGCCGCGCGCGGTGACGTCGACAGCATCCTGTACCTGGTCTCCAAGGGCGCCGACGTGACGCGCGTCAACCGCGAAGGGCAGACGGTGGCCGACATGGCCAACGGTCCCGTGCAGCGCGTGCAGCCGTGGCCCGAGGCGTTGAAGCTCCTCGAGAAGCTTGGCTCGAAGAACAACAACAAGTGCGTCTCCTGTTGATCGACCGATTGACGACCATGAAGCGTTTCGCTGCCGCCGCATTAGTCCTGGTTCCGGTTTCGCTCGTGGCCCAGCAGGCCGCGAAGCCCGCCGCCGCGCCGCCGAAGCCCGCGGTTTCTCACGCCCCGGCATCGACAGCGCCCATTCGACAGGCTCAGGGCAGCCCCGAGCCCGGTCGAGGGGCGATGACGGCAGTTGAGCAGAACGCGCTGGTGAAGCAGTACTGCGTCACCTGCCACAACGATCGCGGCAAGGACCGCACGAGCGGCCTGTCGTTCCAGTCGTGGGACGCCACCAAGGTGACCGATCACGCTGACGTCACCGAGAAGATGATCCGCCGCTTGCGCGCCGGCATGATGCCGCCGGCCGGCTCACGTCGTCCGGATCAGCCGACGATCGATGCGCTCGTCAACGCGCTCGAGACGCGGCTCGATCGCGCGGCGGCGCTCAACCCGAATCCGGGCTGGCGCCCGTCGCAGCGCTTGAACCGCGCCGAGTACGCGCGCGCGGTGAAGGACCTGCTCGCGGTCGACGTTGACGTCAACGCGTGGCTGCCGGCGGATACGCTGAGCGACGGCTTTGACAACATCGCCGACTCGCAGACGATTTCCTCGACGCTGATGGAAGGCTACCTGCGCGCGGCGAGCCAGATCAGCCGCCTCGCGGTGGGCGACCGCAACGCGTCGCCCAGCTCCACGACGTGGAAGGTGCCGCGCACCGCGTCGCAGATGCGCCACGTCGAAGGCGCGCCGCTCGGCACGCGCGGCGGCCTGTCGACGCTGCATGTCTTCCCGGCTGACGGCGAATACGTGTTCAAGATCATGCTGCACATGGGACCGACCGGCGACCTGTTCGGCGGCCCCTACGCGGGCGAGAAGATCGAGGTGTCGATCGACGGCGAGCGCGTGGCGTTGATGGACATCAACCCGCGCATGAACGAGCAGGATCCCAACGGCATGACGATGCAGACGCCGAAGGTGCACATCAAGGCGGGGCAGCATCGCGTCTCCGCCGCGTTCGTGCAGCGCTTCGATGGTCCTGCCGACGACCTGATCATGCCGATCGAGCACACGCTGGCCGACACCAACATCGGCGAGGTGTTCGGCACGACGGCGCTGGCGCACCTGCGCGACTTCACGGTCAGCGGTCCGCTGTCTGTGACCGGCGTGTCGGAGACCGAAAGCCGCCGCAGGATCTTCACCTGCCGCCCCATCAGCGCGTCCGAGGAGTCGGCTTGCGCCGCCGACATCGTGCGGAAGCTGGCCTCGCAGGCGTATCGCGGCGCGGTTCAGGCTGATGACTTCAAGGACCTGATGACGTTCTACGAGCGCGGCCGCAAGGCCAGCGACTTCGAGGGCGGCATCCGCATGGCAGTGCAGGCGATTCTTGCCAGCCCGCGCTTCCTGTTCCGCATCGAGCAGACGCCGTCCACGCTCAAGGCGGGCCAGAGCTATCGCATCACCGATTCCGACCTCGCGTCGCGCCTGTCCTTCTTCCTCTGGGGATCGGTGCCCGATGCCGAACTGTTGAAGGTTGCGGCACAGGGCACGCTGCGCACGCCGGCCGTGTTCGAGAAGCAGGTGAAGCGCATGCTTGACGACCCGCGCTCGGAAGCGCTGGCCACGCGCTTCGGTTCGCAGTGGCTGCGCCTGCAGGACGTCGACAAGGTCCGTCCCGATCACCACTTCTATTCGTACTGGGATACGACGCTGTCACAGGCGATGGTCCGCGAGACCGAGTTGTTCTTCGACAGCCTGATCCGCGAAGACCGCCCCGTCACCGACCTGCTGACCGCCGACCACACTTTCGTCAACGAGCGGCTGGCCAAGCACTACGGGATCCCGAACATCCTCGGCGACCAGTACCGCCGCGTCACGATTACGGATCCGAACCGCCGCGGCGTGCTCGGCCAGGGCAGCGTGCTGCTGCTGACCTCGATCGCCGATCGCACTTCGCCGGTGCTCCGCGGCAAGTGGGTGATGGAGGTGCTGCTCGGCTCGCCACCACCACCGCCGCCGCCCAACGTGCCGCTGCTCGAGGAAACCAAGGCGGTCGACGACGGCAAGACGCTGTCGACCCGCGAGCGCATGGAAGCGCACCGCAAGAATCCGGCGTGCAACTCCTGCCACCGCGTGATCGACCCGCTGGGCCTGGCGCTCGAGAACTTTGACGTCACCGGCGTGTGGCGCATTCGCGACAACGGCGCCACCGTGGATCCGGTTGGCGACCTCTACGACGGCACCAAGCTTGACGGCCCCATCGCGCTCCGCAACGCGCTGATGAAGCACCAGGACGTCTTCATGCTCAGCTTCACCGAGAGCCTGATGACCTACGCGCTCGGCCGCCGCGTGGAGCACTTCGATATGCCGACCGTTCGGCAGATCGTCAACAACGCGAAAGCAAAGAACTACCGGTTCTCGGCAATCATCTCGGGCGTCGCCAACAGCGCCGCCTTCCGCATGGGGCGCGTCGCTCCGGCGGAGACCACCACTGAAGCAGGACGTTAGGAGAAGGCGATGGAGTTTCTGACTAAGAAGCACATGTCTCGACGCACGGTGTTGCGTGGCCTCGGCGTGACGATGGCGTTGCCGATGCTGGAGGCGATGACGCCTGCTTTGACGGCGCAGGGGAAGGCCGGCAAGGTCCGCCTCGCCGCCATTGAAATGGTGCACGGCTCGGCCGGCGCCACCAAGTTCGGCCTGCAGAAGAACCTGTGGTC
>DATMJU010000322.1:0-6012 GCA_035553795.1 Vicinamibacterales bacterium | reverse complement strand
GCGCGTGCCTTCCGGGAAGATCAGGAACGAGTTGCCTTCGCGGATCGATGCCGCGGCGCGTTCGATCGAGGCCATCGACGCTTCGCGCTTGTCGCGCTCCACCGGCACGAAGCCGCCGGCAACCATCACCGCGCCGAGAATGGGGAGCTTCGTCAGCTCCGCCTTGAACAGCACGTGGAGCCGCTTGTGGAGCGCCTGGAACAACACCGGCGGATCGACGTTGCTTTCGTGATTCGAGCAGAACACCACCGCGCGATTCGGGATGTGTTCGCGCCCGCGCACGCGATAGCGGATGCCGGCCAGGCCGAGCGCCAGGCCCACGCCGATGTGGCCCGGGATGTAGAGCGAGGGCTTGTGCTTGAAGGGAACGCCGATCGCCAGCGCGATCGGACCGGCGAAGAGCACGTAGACCGATACGACGACGTAGGTCAGTACAGAACGAACGGCGGCAATGAGATTAGTCATCTGCCGCCGTTAGTCGACGATTTACGACGCGCGCGCCTGGCGCTGCTTCGCCACGACGGGCGCTGCCGCCGCGCGGGGAGCCGCCTTCGCGGGAGCCGCCTTGGTCGCCGCGCGCGTCACGGCGCGCTGCGCATTGCGGGCCTTCGTCGTGAAGCACTTCTCCAGCGATTCATTGACCCGATCCTCGATGGCCTGCGCGGTGGTCTGCATCACTTCGGAGATCTCCGAGATGATCAGCGCCTTGGCGCGGTCGAGCATGCGCTTCTCGCGGAACGAGAGGCTCTTCGACTTGGCCAGGAACGTCAGGCTCTTGAGCACATCGGCCATGTCGTAAATGGAGCCGGTGCGCATCTTGTCGGAATTGTCTTTGAAGCGACCCTTCCAGTTCTGGTGGTTATCGATCTTGCCGTCGCCGAGCAGCTGGAACAGCCGTTCAACTTCTTCGTCCGTGATGGCGCGACGAAGACCTACGTTGTCCACGTTGGCAACCGGGACTAACACCGTCGTTT
Organism: Vicinamibacterales bacterium; assembly: GCA_035553795.1. Classification (GTDB taxonomy): domain Bacteria; phylum Acidobacteriota; class Vicinamibacteria; order Vicinamibacterales; family UBA2999; genus 12-FULL-67-14b. The sequence continues at coordinate 5,038 of DATMJU010000322.1, read as the reverse complement.
CGTTCGACAAAATCCGGAGATGAAAAAAACCGCAAGTAGTGCCGAGAATGGTCTTCTCTTCGACCTTCTCAACGACCCCGAGTCCATGATTCGGGTATATGACCTTGTCACCGATCTTAAATCCCACGTGCCCCTCGTTTCGATCTGGTGGTGATGGCGGGAGTGAACTGCTCTATCAGGTCCACTCAGTATAGCCGAGGAACGGGCCAAAATCAACGGATTTGGCCGGAAAACTGGCATTTCCGTGAATTCAGGCGACCCGACTTTTGTTACCAGTAACCCCTGATTCCGCGCACGGTTACACCGGATTCTGTATGCTCACAGACATGCGACGACTCGCGATCGGTTTGTCACTTTTTGCATCTTTGACCATTTGTTCAATTCCCGCCCTGGAGGCCCAATCCAAGCGGCCGGATGCGCCTCAGCTGGCCCCGTACGTCCCGACCCCGCAGGACGTCGTTGACCGGATGCTGGCGCTGGCGGGGGTCGGCAAAGGCGACTATGTCGTGGATTTGGGCTGCGGAGACGGCCGGATCCCGGTCACCGCCGCCAAAAAATACGGGGCCCGGGGACTGGGGGTGGACATTGACCCGGTCCGTATCGCGGAAGCCAATGCGAACGCTAAAGCCGCGGGCGTGGAGCACCTGGTGACGTTCAAACTGCAGGACGCGCTCAAGACCGACGTGTCCGAGGCGACCGTCGTGACCACGTTCCTGCTCTCCGCCTCGAACCTGAGGCTCCGGCCCTTGCTCACCAAGCAGATGAAGCCGGGCTCGAAGATCGTCGCGCACAACTTCAGCTTCGGCGACTGGGCGCCGGAGAAGACCGACACCTTCAAGGACGCCGACGGCCGCACGCGAACCATCTACCTGTATCGCAACGACGGCAAGGTGCGTCAGTGACAGGATTCGAGAAGCTCGGGCTCTTCTACCTGGGGCGCGAGCTCGATCCGGCGACCCGGACACGCACGGACGCGCCGCTGCTCTACGATTCGTCGGACCTCGTCACGCACGGCGTGATTGCCGGCATGACCGGCAGCGGCAAGACCGGCCTCGGCATCGGCGTGATCGAAGAGGCGGCGATCGACGGCATCCCGGTGATCGCGATCGACCCGAAGGGCGACCTCGGCAACCTGCTCCTCACCTTCCCTTCGCTAGCGCCCGCGGACTTTGCGCCATGGGTCGATGCGGACGAGGCCCGCCGTGCCGGCCAGTCACCAGACGCATTTGCAGCCGCTGAGGCGTCGAAGTGGTCGAAGGGCCTGTCCGAGTGGGGCCAGGATGGCGCGCGCATCCAGCGGCTTCGAGATGCGGCGGAGTTCGCCATCTACACGCCGGGCAGCTCGTCAGGCCGCCCGCTCTCCATCGTCAAGTCATTCGCCGCGCCGGAACCCGCCATCGTCAATGACGCCGACCTGTTACAGGACCGCGTCTCGACCGCCGCCACGAGCGTGCTGACGCTTGCGGGCGTAGATGCCGAACCGATGCGCAGCCGCGAGCACACGCTGATCTCGACGCTGTTCAGCGAGAGCTGGCGTGCCGGCCGCGACCTCGACCTCGCATCGCTGATCAACCAGATTCAATCTCCTCCCATCACCCGCGTCGGTGTGGTCGACCTGGAGTCGTTCTTCCCGTCGAAGGATCGCTTCGCGCTGGCCATGCAGTTGAACCAGTTGCTCGCCGCGCCTGGTTTTGCGGCGTGGCTCGAGGGCGAGGCGCTCGACATCGATCGGCTCCTCTACAGCGAGAGCGGACGCCCGCGCGTCAGCATCATTTCGATTGCGCACCTCGATGACCAGGAGCGGATGTTCTTCGTCTCGCTGCTGCTCAACGAGATCGTCGGCTGGATGCGGAGCCAACGCGGCACCTCGAGCCTGCGAGCGCTGATCTACTTCGACGAAATCTTCGGCTTCCTGCCGCCGGTCGCCAACCCGCCATCAAAGGCGCCGCTGATGACCATCCTGAAGCAGGCGCGCGCGTTCGGCATGGGGATGGTGGTCGCCACACAGAACCCCGTCGACCTGGATTACAAGGCACTCGCCAACGCCGGCACGTGGATGCTCGGGCGGCTGCAGACCGAACGCGACAAAGGCCGCCTGCTTGACGGCCTCGAAGGCGCCGCCGCGGGCTCCCAGTTCGCGCGCTCGGAGATGGATCAACTCCTCTCATCGCTCGGCAAACGTCAGTTCGTCCTCCACAACGTGCACGAGAAGGAGCCGGTCGTATTCGAGACGCGCTGGGCGCTTTCGTACCTGAGAGGGCCACTCGGACGAGAGGAACTGAAGAAGCTTGCTGCCCCTCAGGCGCCGGAGGTGCGTACAGTGCGTACGGTGCCTGAAGTGACTCCGGGGCAGGTAACTGCAGGCGCCGCTGCTCCTGTCCTCGATCCCTCCATCCAGCAACTCTTCGTTCCTGGCGCAACCTCGTACGTGCCGATGGTGCTGGGCGTCGCGAAGGTGTCGTACTCGGACGCGAAGCTCGGACTCGATGAATCGAAGAACGTGACGGTGGTGACGCCGATCACCGATAGCGCCGTGGCCGTCGATTGGGAGCGCGCGGAGATCGCAGACTTCACCGTCGAGTACCTGGTGAAGTCGCCACCGACCGGCGCCACTTTCGCGGACGTGCCCGCACCAGCCGCGAAGCCGAAGAACTATGCGACGTGGCAGAAGGACTTCGCGCAGTGGGTCGGTCAGTCGCAGTCGATCGAGCTGTTCAAAAGCAGCCGGGCCAGGATCGTGTCGCACCCGGATGAATCCGAACGCGACTTCCGGATTCGTGTGCAAGGCGACGCGCGCGAAGCCCGTGATGCCGCCGTCGCCAAGGTCCGCGATAAGTACGCCTCGAAGCTGACGACGATGCAGGATCGGATACGGCGGGCGGAACAGGCGGTGCAGGTCCAGGCCGAACAGGCGACCGGCGCCAAGATGGGCGCTGCCCTCTCTGCCGGCGCCGCGATTTTTGGCGCGCTTCTCGGGCGCAAGACGATCAGCGCGGCCAACATCAGCCGCGCTGGAAGCGCGGCTAGAGGCGTCAGCAAGATCGGCAAGGAATCCCAGGACGTGACGCGGGCAACTGAGAACGTCAACGCGCTCAAGGAGCAACTAGCCGGGCTCGAAGCCTCGATGCAGGCCGACATTGACGCCGTCACCGCCGATTGGGACATGGCGAACGAGCCGTTCGAGCGCGTCCTGGTCAAGCCGAAGCGCGGCGGCGTCTCCGTGCAGCTCGTCACCCTCGTGTGGGTCCCGGCTTGATTCCAGGCCGCTGCGTCGTCGAGGCCGTCCGGGGCGGCATCGTTGAATCGATCCACCGCGTGCACGTCGCGGTGGCACATGCGGACGAGGGCCTCACCGCCAGCGCCGGCAATCCCGCGCATCTGAGCTTCGTCCGTTCATCGATCAAGATGTTCCAGGTCCTGCCGTTCGTCGAGGCCGGCGGACCCGAGCGATTCCAGATGAGCGGCGAAGAGTTGGCGCTCTGCACCGCCTCGCATGGCGGCGAGCCGTTTCACGTGGCGGCCGCGCGCGCGATCCTGGCCAAGGCCAGGGTCACCGAGGCGGCACTGGCATGCGGCGCTCACCTGCCGCTGCACGAGCCGACTGCCAACGCCATGCTGTGCGCCGCTGAAGCTCCGGGACGCATTCACAACAACTGCTCGGGCAAACATGCCGGCATGCTCGCGCATTGCGTGCAACAGCAATGGGTCACCAACGGTTACCACAAGGCATCGCATCCGATGCAGCAACGCGTGGTATCGACGCTGGCGCGGTGGATGCGCGTTGACGAAAGCGACATCGAGAGCGGGATCGACGGTTGCGGCTTACCGACGTTCGTGTTGCCGCTCGATGCGGTTGCCATGGGCTGCGCCAAGTTCGCGGCCGCGGTGGCTGACGGCGACCCCGCACCAACCAGGATCTTCAGCGCGATGGTCGCGCACCCGGAATATGTTGCCGGCACCGATCGCCTCGACACCGACCTGATGAGGGTCGCCGGCTCGAAACTGTTTGCCAAGGTCGGCGCCGAAGGATTCTATACAGCGGCCATCCCGTCGATGCGCATGGGCATCGCGCTGAAGGTGGAAGATGGTTCGAAGCGGGCCGCTGAACCCGCGGTGCTGGCGGTGCTGAAGCATATTGGCGCCATCAGCGCCGCTGACATCAATCGCTTGTCGAGATACGCCACGCCGGAGATCCTCAATACTCGCAACGAAGTGGTCGGCAACTTCACTGTCGACCTGACGCTCTGAAAATTCCGCCTCGGCACTAGCGACGGCCAGCTCGACCATCGCTCTGTTGCAGGTACGGACATTGCTCCACCCATAATGGAGGGAATGGTGTTCAAGCTCACATCTGCATTGTTGTTCTTGTCGTTGTCGATGGCCGCGTGCTCCGACTCGAGCGACAGCCCATCGTCGCCCACCAGCCCGACGCCTCCGGCGCAAACGACATGCACCTTCACGATCTCGACCACGTCGTTCAGCCTGGCGGGCGCAGGCGCAACCGCAAGCTTCTCGGTGAACACCGGCAGCACGTGCGCGTGGACCGTGACGAACAACAGCCAGGGGTTTGTCAGCCTCACTGGCAGCACCAGCCAGACGGGCCCCGGCACGGTGAATTTCACCGTCGCCGAAAATACCGGCGCGGCGCGCACGGGCAGCCTCACGGTCGCCGGCCAGACCATCTCCATCAGCCAGGCCGAGGGCGATCCGCTGTTCGGCAACTGGCGGGGCACGATTGCCAAAGGCGCGGGATGTCCCGCAACCTTGCCCGCGTCGGTCGAATGGACAGGCACCTTCCGGCGCACCTCGCTGTCCACGACGGAGCTCGTCATCTCGATCCCGTCGGTGCTGGTCTTCAACCAGGTCATTCCGGTCACGTTCAACGGCAACAACCTGTCGCTGGGCGTGCAGATCGACACGCTGTATTCATTCGCGGCCACGCTCGCCGGCGATCGCCGATCGTTCAACGGCACGTTCACCGGTGGTAGCTGCAGCGGCACGTGGACGGGCACGCGGCAATAGGTCTTGGGGCTTGGGG
>DATMJU010000321.1:0-4973 GCA_035553795.1 Vicinamibacterales bacterium | reverse complement strand
GACGAAGACGTCGGCGCGTGCGACGGGCCGGCCGTCCGGATCGCTCACGCGCCCGCTCAGCCCCTGGGCCAATGCTGGAGCGGATGACAGGACGCCAAAAAGGAAAAGAAGGGTAGAGAAGATCGCCCGCAAATGCGGACGGAGAACTGCAGTCATGGTCGCCTCCCGAGCGTCTCGCGCGCTCGAAGTGACTAGCCCTTGGCAGGAGGTTTCCTGACTCGCGGAGTATTCCGCTTACAGTGGCGGGACCGTGTGGGCTTTACACCCAACTTCCCCCCCTTCCCGGGACGGTGAACCTCGAATCTTACTACAATGGTAGGAACACGAATGCAGAGCCGCTTAGCTAGTGCTGGTCTCGCGACGATTGCCGAGAAGGTTGAGGCGCGCGAGCGTTTGTCATTTGAAGACGGTGTCACGCTGTTCCATGCCCAGGATCTGCTGGCGCTGGGCTGGATCGCCAACCGCGAGCGCGAACGGCGTCATGGCGCGCGCACGTTCTTCAATCACAACCTGCGGCTTGAAGCGACCAACGTGTGCGAGGCGTCGTGCCTGTTCTGCTCGTTCGCCCGCCTCAAGGAGGGCATGCCGGGATCGCACACGATGTCGGTGGAGCAGATCATCAACAAGCTGCGGCAGCGCGCCGATCAGCCGCTCACCGAGGTGCATATCGTCAACGGCCTGCACCCCGGACTGCCGTTCAGCTATTACACGGACATCCTGTCGGGCCTGAAGAAGGTGCGTCCGGGAATTCACCTGAAGTGTTTTACGGCCGTCGAGATCGCGTTCTTCGCCGATCATTACGGCAAGACCGATCGCGCCGTGCTCGAAGAGCTGAAGGCCGCGGGCCTCGATTCGCTGCCTGGCGGCGGCGCCGAGATCTTTGCGCCGCGCGTGCGCCAGAAGATCAGCCACGACAAGTGCGACGGCGCGCGGTATCTCGCGATTCACCGCATTGCCCACAGCCTCAACATGCGCACCAACGTGACGATGCTCTACGGTCACATCGAGACCATGGAAGAGCGCGTCGATCACCTGTTGCAGACGCGTGCGCTGCAGGACGAGACCGGCGGCTTGCAGGCGTTCATCCCGCTGGCGTTTCATCCCGACAACAACCAGATGCGGAAGCTGCCGCCGCCGTCGGCCAACGACACGCTGCGCGTGCACGCGGTCGCGCGCCTGATGCTGGATAACGTCGATCACATCAAGGCGTATTGGATTTCGTGCGGCGTTGAAGTGGCGCAGACCGCGCTGTGGTTCGGCGCCGACGACCTGGACGGCACAGTTCAGGAAGAGACGATCTACCACATGGCTGGATCGTCCACGCCAACCGCGCTCTCGACCGGCGACATCGAGCAGTTGATCTGGGATGCCGGCCGCGAGCCGATCGAGCGCGATACGCTCTACAACGTCGTTCGGGTTCCCGTTCCAGCGCTTCAGTAGGCGAATAGGCCAACAGGCCAATAGGCGAATAGGCCAATAGGCCAATAGGCCAATAGGCCAATAGGAGACTGCGTGTTGATTTCACGAGGGATCGTCCTGGCGTGCGTGATTGCCGGTAGTGCCGCGCTCTTGCATGCCCAATCGCCTTCTCTCCCGGCGGCGGTGCGAGCCGCCGCCGACGCGATCTCTGAAGAGCAGCTGGCGTGGGATCTCGCCTATCTCGCGTCTGACGAACTGGGCGGGCGCAACACGCCGTCGCCAGGCTTCGACGCCGCCGCCGACTACATCATTGCCAGGTTGACGAAAGCCGGCCTGAAGCCGGCCGGTGACAACGGCACCTTCAAGCAGCACTACGACCTGCACGAGTCGCGCGTCGACGCGAACGCGTCCGCCATTGTGATCGGCGGGCAGCAATTCGCCCTGGGGCGCGACTTCGCGATGCGCACGCTCGCGGGACCGCTGCAGGGCGATCTGCCGGTTGTGTACGCAGGTCACGGGTGGGTCGTGCCGGATCGAAAGATCGATCCCTACGCCGGCCTCGACGTGAAGGGCAAGCTGGTGCTGGTGCACGGGCCCGGCACGCTGCCTCGCGGAGTACAGATTCAGCAGCTCGGTCGCGTCGCCATCGGCGCGCAAACGCCTTTCGCCGCCGCCGCCGAACGCGGCGCCGCCGGCATCCTGTTCATCACCCGCGCCGCCGACCTGGTGCGTTGGGATGAGATCAGGAACGCCAACATGGTGCGCCGCGAGCTCGAGCCCGCGGTGCCATCAGCCTACTCGGCGATTCCGATCACGTCCGTGATGCTGGCGCCGCCGCTCACGACGGCGCTGCTCGCTGGTGAGACCCTCGATGGCACGGCCGCCACCCGGATTGGCGACCAGGGCGACTTCCCGGCGTCCTTCCAGTTGAAGAAGACGGTGTCGGTGCGAGTCGCGACGTCCGCCACGACGATTCACAAGCCGTACAACGTGGTCGCGATGCTCGAGGGCAGCGATCCGAAGTTGAAGGACGAAGCCATTACCGTCTTCTCGCACCTGGATGGCGCGGTCGGCTCGCGCGAGATCGCCGGCGATCGCATCTACAACTCCGCGGATGACAACGCGTCCGGCAGCGCGGCGACGTTGAACATCGCAGAGCAGATGGCGAAGGCGCCGAAGCCGAAGCGCACCGTGATCTTCGTGTGGGACAGCGGCGAGGAGCAGGGCCTCTGGGGAACGCGGCAGTTCGTGCACAAGCCGCCCGTGCCGCTCGATCGCATCGTGGCGCACTTCAACATCGACATGATTGGCGCCAGCCGGCGCCCGGGATCGGCGGATGCGCTCTCCAACCTGGTGACGGAGCGCAACGAGGTCTTCCTGATTGGGCCGAAGACGCTGAGCCGCCAGGCGTCGGTGATGCTGGATCGCGTCAACGCCGACTACCTGAAGATGCGCTACAACTCGAACTACGACACACCCGACAGCGAGTTCTTCTACCCGCGCACCGACGCCGGCCCGTTCCTCGAGCGCGGCATCCTGACGTTGGGATTCACGACCGGCATTCATAACCGCTACCACCTGCCGGCCGACGAGGCACGCGTGCTCGATCCCGTGCAGGTGCTCGTGATCGCCAAGACGGTGCTCGCCAGTGTTTGGATGATCGGCGACGCAGCTGAGCGGCCGGGCATCGACCAGCCGATGCCGCGCACGGTGCCGAAGTACCGTTAACGGCGAGTAGGCATCCAATCTCTAGACGCATATACTGAAAACAGGCCAACCGAAACCTGAGCAATAGCCCGGGTTCTTCGGTTGGTCTTTTTAACGTCCGGAGATTGAGAAAAGTTTCACAATGTCCACATTCCTACCGGTCTTGAACCAAGTTGAGAAAGCCTCGATTCACGAGCGGCAGCCGCTCCCCGAGGCGTATCTCGGTCTGCCCGACGACGAGATGTCGGTGCGCATCGCCGCGGCCCGCGCGGCGCTCGGCGATCGGCTGGTGATCCTCGGACATCACTACCAGCGCGACGAGGTGATCAAGTTCGCCGACTACACCGGCGACTCGTTCAAGCTCGCCAACGCGATCGCGAAGCACCCAAACGCCGACTACATCGTGTTCTGCGGCGTGCACTTCATGGCCGAGAGCGCGGACATCCTGGCAAAGCCGCATCAGCGCATCATCCTGCCGGACCTGGCCGCAGGCTGCTCGATGGCCGACATGGCGCCTGCCGATCAGCTCGAGATCTGCTGGTCGGAGCTGGTGCAGCTCGGTATCGCGTCACGTGTCGTGCCGGTCACGTACATCAACTCGGCCGCGTCGATTAAGGCGCTCGTTGGCGAGAACGGCGGCACGGTCTGCACCTCGTCGAACGCCGCCGCGACGTTGAAGTGGGGATGGGAGCAGAAGGAGAAGATTCTCTTCCTGCCCGATCAGCATCTTGGCCGCAACACGGCCTTCAAGATGGGTGTGCCGCTCGATCAGATGGTCGTGTGGGATCCGAACGAACCCTTTGGCAGCCTCACTCGCGAACAGCTCGATGCCGCGAAGCTGATCCTGTGGAAGGGGCACTGCTCGGTCCACGTGCGCTTCACGACGAAGCAGATCGACAAAGTGCGCGCAGAGCACCCCGGCGTCAGGGTGATCGTGCATCCGGAAGTGCCGTTCGACGTTGTGCAGGCGGCCGATGACAGCGGCTCGACCGAATACATCCTCCAGCAGGTGCGCGATGCCGCGCCGGGCACGACGTGGGCTGTCGGCACGGAGGTCCATCTCGTCCATCGCCTCGCGGAAGAGGTGGCGCCCGAAAAGACCGTCGTCTCACTCGATCAGTTCGGCTGTTTGTGTTCGACGATGTTCCGCGTATCGCCCAACCACCTCTTGTGGGTGCTTGATTCGCTCGTCGACGGCGAGGTCGTCAACGAAATCGTCGTGCCGGATGAGCAGAAGAAGTGGGCTAAAATTGCGTTGGATCGAATGTTGACGATCACCTAAGGAGACAGAGTTCATGGCTCATTCACTACCCGCGCTGCCATACGACGCCGCGGCGCTCGAACCGCATATCGACAGCCAGACGATGCAGATTCATCACGGCAAGCATCATCAGGCGTACGTCACCAATCTGAACGCGGCGCTCGACAAGCACCCGGAGCTGCACAACAAGAGCCTGGATGACCTGCTGAAGAACATCAACAGCGTGCCGGACGACATCAAGGCGGCGGTGCGCAACAACGGCGGCGGCCACTGGAACCACTCGCTGTTCTGGACGCTGATGGCGCCCAACGCCGGCGGCGCGCCGACCGGCGACGTGCTGAGCGGCATCAACGCCGCCTTCGGCAGCGTCGACAAGTTCAAGGAGCTGTTCCAGGCCGCCGGCATGGGCCGGTTCGGCAGCGGCTGGGCGTGGCTGGTCGACAACGGCGGCACGCTCGAGATCATGAGCACGCCCAACCAGGACAACCCGCTGATGGAAGGCAAGAAGGCGATCCTCGGGATCGACGTGTGGGAACACGCCTACTATCTGAAGTACCAGAATCGGCGTCCGGACTACCTCGGTGCC
>DATMJU010000320.1:0-2737 GCA_035553795.1 Vicinamibacterales bacterium | reverse complement strand
GCCTCGGTCGGGTCATTCAGTTGCTTGACGTGCCTCGCGGCGAGCGCCGTGTTGGCGGCGCTCACGCCCTCGCACGTCTTGAGCGTTGAGAGAAACTCGCTGCACTGGGATAGCGCCTGCGGATGCGAATGGATGCGGCGTAGCGACTCGACCGGCGTGCCGCCCACGCCAAGCAGGCAGTGCCGGACATCGACAATCTCCTCCCCGACGAGCGACAGGTTGAAGCGCAGCAACAAATCGTACGCCTCGTAGACAGAACCGGCCGTCGTGTTCTCGATTGGCAGCACGGCGCGATCGACATGCCCCTCGAGCACCGCCTCGAGCATCTCCTTGAATGTCGAGTACGCCTTGAGATTGACCGCACGCTGAGCGACCGCAAAATGCTGCAGGGCCGCCTGGTGACCGTAGGCGCCTTCGGTTCCCTGGAAACCGACGACGATCTCCTGCGCGGCGTTCGCCGATCGGCTCTGCAGCGCGTCCTGCTGACGCCGGACCGAATCATCGAGAATCTCGCGGAAGATGCGGCGCACAAACGCGGGATCGAGCCCGAGCCGCTCACCCACCGCGGAGCGATGTTGCAGCAGCGCCGTTTCGCGATCGGCGTCGCGCACCGGGCCCTCGCCATCCGCCTTCACATGCGCGATCTCGCGCGCCAGCCGCGCGCGTTCTCCCAGTGCCGACACCAGCACCGAATCGATGTCGTCGAGACTCCTGCGTAACGAAGCTAGATCCTGGTTGGTCATTTCTGCCCTAAAAGCAAAACCGCCGCTCCCATTTCTGGAAGCGGCGGCTTTGAAGGTTTGCTCTCGGCGTTCGGCTATCAGCTCTGAGCGTGGTCCAGGCAGCGCGCTTCCGGGCGGCCCTTAAAGCCGCCGTTGGTAAACGAATTGAAGCGCTGCCCGAAGAAATTCACGGCGCGAGTATACACGAGCTGCCATTGGCCCGCCATATGCAGTTCTGTCTCCGGGGGAATTATGAAACTGACGATCGCTCTCGCATTTGCCGTTACCGCCAGCGCTGCCATGTCATCCGTTGCCGCTCAGTCACCGTCGGATGCCCAGAAGTATGACAAGGGCGCCGCTGTGACGCTGCAGGGCTGCGTCGTCGCGGGCGAGGCCAAGGACACGTGGGTCCTGACCAACGTCAAGGAATGGCCCGCCGGTACGACCGACATGGGCAAGTTCGGCAAGCGCTACTACTGGCTCGACAAGCTCGGCAAGGACCTGCGCGCCCACGGCGGCCACACGATCCAGGTCGTCGGCAAGATCGACGAGGTCAAGAAGTCCGAGATCGAGATCAAGCAGGGTGAAGACGGCGCGGGTATGACGGTGGAAATCGAAGGGCCCGGCAAAGATGTCAAGACGACCGTGGAGAACGCCCAGGTCAATCCCATCGGCGCGATCGTCGGTTCCGGGAAGGACATCCCGATCACGCTCCTGAAGGTGAAAGTCGAGGAGATCAAGATGATCTCCTCGAACTGCCAGCCTTAACTACTTCTTCATCGCGTCAACAAGAGCCTGGCCCATATCGGCCGGGCTCTTGACAACCTTCACGCCTGCGGCCGTCAGCGCCGCCATCTTCTCTCCCGCCGTGCCCTTGCCGCCAGCGATGATCGCGCCCGCGTGACCCATGCGGCGGCCCGGAGGCGCCGTCTGGCCAGCAATGAACGCCACGATCGGCTTCTTGAAGTGCTGCTTGATCCACGCCGCAGCCTCTTCTTCGGCGGAGCCGCCGATTTCACCAATCATGATCACCGCGTCGGTTTCCGGATCCTTCTGGAACAGGTCGAGCGCGTCGATGTGCGTCGTGCCGATCAGCGGATCGCCGCCGATGCCGATGCAGGTGCTCTGTCCAAGTCCCTGCCGCGTGAGCTGATCGATCGCCTCGTACGTCAGCGTGCCGCTCTTGGACACGATGCCGATGCGGCCTTCCTTGCAGATGTTGGCGGGGATGATGCCGGCCTTGCCCTTGCCGGGCGAGATGATGCCCGGGCAGTTCGGTCCGATCAGCCGCGTCTCGGGGTGATCCTTGATGAAGGTCATCGCCTTCATCATGTCCACCACCGGGATGCCCTCGGTGATGCACACGACCAGGCCGATGCCCGCATCGGCCGCTTCCATGATCGCGTCGGCCGCGAACGGCGGCGGCACGAAGATCACCGACGCGTTGGCGCCGGTCTGCTTCACGGCGTCGGCCACGGTGTTGAACACCGGCCAGCCCTCATGGGTCGTTCCGCCCTTGCCGGGCGTGACGCCACCAACCACGTTGGTGTGGTACGCCTGCGCGGCTTTGGCGTGGAAGGTGCCTTCACGGCCGGTGATGCCCTGGACGATGAGGCGCGTGTTCTTGTCGAGTAGGACTGCCATTACTTGCCGCCTTTCGCGAGCGCGACGACCTTGTCGGCGGCTTCGCCCATCGTGTCGGCGGTGGCAAAGTTCAACCCGCTTTCCGCGAGCATCTTCTTCCCTTCCTCGACGTTCGTGCCCTTCATGCGGATGACGATCGGAACCGGAACGCCCAGTTCCTTCACCGCGGCGATCACGCCGGCCGCGAGCACGTCGCAGCGCAGGATGCCGCCGAAAATATTGATCAACACGGCCTTGACGTTCTTGTCGGCCATCAGGATGCGGAACGCGTTCTTGATCTGCTCCGCGTTGGCGCCGCCGCCGACGTCGAGGAAGTTCGCCGGCTCGCCGCCCGACAGCTTGATGATGTCCATCGTCGCCATGGCCAGGCC
>DATMJU010000319.1:0-2248 GCA_035553795.1 Vicinamibacterales bacterium | reverse complement strand
ATGCAGCCCAACGCGCGCAGCATGCCGCCGGCCTGGCCTTGTTCGCGTTCATTCGCTGGATCGGCGTGCCGGCCGTGGAGCTCGGCGCCATCGTGGCCGTCTTTGCGATTGGCGTGTGGGCGGCCAACGGCACGGAAGCGGCGACCGGCCGCAAGGATCCAGGCATCGTCGTGATCGACGAAGTGCTGGGCATGCTGATCACGTTGGCGTTGTTGCCGGTGTCGATCACCGGAGTGATCGTGGGCTTCCTGCTGTTTCGCGTGCTCGACGTGATCAAACCGTATCCCGCGGCCCAATTCGAATCACTGCATGGCGGCCTCGGGATCATGGCCGATGATGCGGTGGCCGGGTTGTACGCCTACCTCATCATGCGTGGGCTCATCTGGGCGATGCCGGCATGGCTGACGGTCTGACTGCGGCGATCCTTGCCGTCGGCAGCGAGTTGCTGACGCCGCACAAGACGGATACCAACTCGCTCTACATCTCCGAGGTCCTCAACGACCTCGGCATCGCGGTCGCGTTCAAGACGATCGTCGGCGACAACCGCGCCGAATTGACCGCGAGCGTGGCCCATGCGCTCGCGCGCCATCGCATCCTGGTCCTGTGCGGCGGCCTCGGCCCGACAGACGACGACCTGACGAGGGAGGTCGTGGCGGACTACCTGGGGCTGCCGCTCGAAGAGGACGCATCGATCATCGAGGCGATCGAGCGGCGCTTCGCCTCGCGCGGGTGGAAGATGCCGGCGGTGAATCGCCGCCAGGCGCAGGTGCCGCGTGGCGCCGTGGTGCTCGACAATCCGAATGGCACCGCGCCGGGTTTGTGGATCGAGCACGGCGACCATCTGATCGCGCTGCTCCCCGGTCCGCCGCGCGAGATGAAGCCAATGATGGGCGGAGAAGTCCGCCGCCGCCTGTCGATGGTGGCCGGTGATGTGCGGCTGCACCGGCGCCTGGTTCGCGTATCAGGCAAAGGCGAGTCGGCGGTGGAGGAGATCGTTCAGCCGATCTATTCACGATGGCTGATGCAGTCGCCGCCGATCGAGACAACCATCCTGGCCGGCCTCGGACAGGTCGAACTCCACCTTGTGACGCAATCGAGCGACGCCGCGGCGGCGAACTCGTCGCTCGATCGCGGCGTCGGCGAAATCACGACCGCCCTGGGCCCCGATGTCGTCAGCACCGACGGCACGATCCTCGAAGCCGTCACGGGCCGGCTGTTGCGGGAACGCGGCTGGTGGGTGGCGTTTGCCGAGTCATGCACCGGCGGGCTGGCGACCTCACGCATGACCGATGTGCCTGGCAGCTCCGAGTACATCGAGCGCAGCATCGTGGCGTACAGCAATCGCGCGAAGGTCGAGTTGCTGGACGTGCCGGAGGAGCTGATCGCTGAGCACGGCGCGGTGAGCGAACCGGTTGCACTCGCCATGGCCGCGGGCATTCGCAAGCGGACCGGCGTGCAGGTCGGTGTCGGCATCACCGGCATCGCCGGTCCGGGCGGTGGCAGCGAGCAGAAACCTGTCGGCACCGTGTGTATTGCCGTGGATGGCGGTGAAGGAACCGTGCGGACGTTCCGCTTCCCCGGCGGACGCGAGATGGTCAAGCAGATGTCGGCCAACTGGGCGATCGATCTGCTGCGGCGATATCTGCTGAGGGCGTAACGTGTCCACCTTCGCGGCCGGAGGCCGATATGGTGGATGCACCGTAGCTCGGTGTGAAGCATGCCGAGCGTAGGTGCAAGAGTGTTTGTCGGGATCGATGTCGGCGAGGCCGTTCGGCGCGAGGCCGCGCGCGTTGTTGCCACGCTGGCCGGCAAGCTCGAGGCGGTGAAGAAGCCCCCCAAGGTTACGTGGGTGAAGCCGGCCGCGCTGCACCTGACGATCAGATTCATCGGCGAAGTTGAGCCAGAGCGCGTCGAAGCGCTCGCGTCGTTGCTGATGGCTCCCATTCGTCTCAAGCCGTTCGACGTGCAGTGGCGCGGTATCGGCACCTTCCCAAACAGCAAACATCCGAGGGCGCTGTGGCTTGGCGTGATCAGCGGCGCGGCGCAGCTGGCGGAGGTCGAGGCCGAGGTGTCGCGGCGTGTTGCTGGAGCACAGGCCGTTGAGATCGAAGGCCGGCCGTTGCTGCCGCACCTGACGTTGGGACGCGTGAAGATGGCGGGTGAGGGCGTCGACTGGCCGAAGATCCTGCAGGCGAGCGAAGTGAAACAGGCGGTGACGCGCGTCGATCGCGTGGTCCTCTACCAGAGC
>DATMJU010000318.1:0-3417 GCA_035553795.1 Vicinamibacterales bacterium | reverse complement strand
AATCCAGGCCGTACTCTCGCCGGTCGTCCATCGTTGGCGTCGCTCGTGTCATATTGACAACCTACGCAGCCGGGCTGAGCGCGGTTCCCTGCTGACATATAATCCGCTTCATGCTTTTGGCGTTGGCTCTACTCGCCTTTGCCGGCCCCGACGGGGCGAAGGTCTTTGAAGAGAAGTGCAGCGGCTGCCATAAGCCAGGCAGCGAGACCCGCGCACCGCTCCCCGCCGTTCTCAAAGAAATGGCGCGAGCGGCGATTGTCAAGTCGCTCGAGTCCGGCAGCATGAAGGCGCAAGGTGCGGCGTTGACGGCTGATGAGCGGCTGGCTGTGGCGATGTTCTTGTCGGCGAAGATCGACGCACCTGCCGCTCTAGCCAACACGTGCCCGATGCCGATGCCGGCGCTCTCGAAGCTCACCGGCTGGAACGGCTGGAGCGCGAGCGCGGGCAACACTCGCTACGTCGCCCGGACGGTGGATCCAGCGAAGCTGAAGCTCAAATGGGCGTTCGGACATCCGGGTTCGGTGACGGCGGTAAGCCAGCCGACGGTCGTCGATAGCGTGTTGTTTATGGGCAGTGAGAAAGGCATCGTCTACGCGCTCGACGCGGCGACGGGCTGCGAGTTCTGGCGCTATCAGGCGGAAGCAGGCGTTCGCGTTTCGATCCTGGTTCACGATGGCGCGGCGCTCTTCGGCGATACGAAAGCGAACGTCTACTCAATTGACGCGCAGACGGCGGCGCTCAAGTGGAAGCTCAATCTCGACAAACATCCGTTCGCGCGGATCACCGGCACGCCATCGCTTCATGAGGACCGGCTCTACGTGCCGGTCTCGTCGGCGGAGGAGGTTCCGGCCGGCAATCCCAAGTATCCGTGCTGCACGTTCCGCGGCAGTGTCGCCGCGATCAATAGTGGCGATGGCAAGCTGCTCTGGCAGACCTACATGATTCCGGATGAGCCGAAGCCGACGACGAAGAACTCAGCTGGCACGCAACGGATGGGCCCTGCGGGCGCGGCGGTGTGGCTGTCTCCGACGATTGATCCGAAGCGCAAGATGCTCTACGTCGGCACGGGCAACGGCTACGGCGAACCCGAAACGCCGTTTACCGACGCCGTGGTCGCGCTCGACCTTGCCACTGGCGCGCGCAAGTGGCACAAGCAACTGACCCCGAACGATCGCTGGAATCTCGCCTGCGTCGGTCAGTTCACCGCAAATTGTCCACCGAACGCGGGCGAGGACTTCGACTTCGGTGCCTCGCCGCTCCTCGTCAAAGGCGCGGACGGCAAGGATCGTATCCTGGCGGGGCAAAAATCTGCGATTGTGCATGCGCTCGATCCCGACGCCGAGGGCGCGATTCTTTGGCAGACGCGCGTCGGGCAGGGCGGGGCACTGGGCGGCGTTGAATTTGGCATGGCGGCGGACGCAAGGGCGGTCTACGTCCCGCTATCCGACTTCAATGGTCGCGACGCGATGGCCGGCGGCGGCCTGTTCGCGCTCCAGATCACGACCGGCGAGAAGCTGTGGCACACGCCCCCGCCGCCTCCGCCCTGTAAGAGCATGCGACCTTGTTCGGCGGCGCAGATGGCGCCGGCGACCGCGCTCCAGAACGTGATCTTTTCCGGTTCGATGGACGGCACGCTGCGTGGTTATGATTCCGCGACAGGCAAGATCGTCTGGGAGTTCCCGACGCTCACCGAGTTCGAAACAGTCAATCAGGTCAAGGCCAAAGGCGGCTCGCTCAACTCGACTGGCGCCGTGATCGTGGGCAAGATGCTGTACGTCCAGTCGGGTTACGGAGCGCTCGGCGGCATTCCGGGCAACGTGCTGCTGGCCTTTGAGCTGCAGTAGGGCCAGGCAACCTATTGAGGCGCCCCCAACTTGTACGGCCTTCGGCGACGCTCGCTTACTTTTTCGGTGCGGCGGTGAGTTCTGAACCGCATACCCACAGTCGGCAATCTCCGCGTCCGATTAACATGCAACACGAACCATCTGCGTTGCGGCGTCCCGAAGAGGAGCGAACGAGCTGTGTGCGTCAAGTTCAGCAAATTGAAGATGGGCCAGCAGACCGTGAGTGTTCCCGCCGGAGCCGCCCGTCGCGATTCTTGATCCCGCCGCAAGGGCGCGCAGCGGCGGAGCGCACCCTTGCCGGCGAGCACCGTTCGGGCATCCCCGTGCGATTCGCGGCGGGCGCCGCCCGCGGGAACACGTTCCCGTTGGTGAGCCTTGAGCTTCATGCCGCCGCCCGCCTCATCTGCTCTTTCTTGTGCTCCTTCAAATCCTCCATGTTCAGGTACCGCGTCGCTTCAATCCAGTTCTCGTGCATCTCCACCGCCAGCGCCCGCACCAGCCTCAAACAGCTCGCCACGTTCGGAAAGATCCGCACCACCAGCGTCCGCCGCTTGATCTCCTCATTCAGGCGCTCCAGCAGGTTCGTCGACTTCAGGTTCTTATGGTGCGGCCGCGGCAAGCGATAAAACGTCAGCGTCTCTTCGATGTTGGCCTCCACCCAGTCGCACAGCTTCTGGTAACGGTGGCCCCACTTCTTCAGCCACGCCGCCAGATCCTGCCGGGCTTCTTCTACCGTCCGCCGGTCGTAGATCCAGCGCAGCTCCGTCATGCACTCGTCGTCGGCCTTGCGCGGCAGATGGTCCAACGCGTTGCGCAGGAAATGCACGTAGCAGCGCTGCCACACCGCTTCGCTGAATACCTCCCGGATCGCCCCGCGCAAGCCCGCATGGTCGTCGCTGATCACCAACTCCACGCCCTTCAGCCCGCGCGCCTTCAGGCCGAGGGCAAACTCCTTCCAACTCGTCAGCGACTCCCGGTTGGCCAACTCCACCGCCAGCACATTGCGCCGTCCTTCCCAGTCCACTCCGATCGCGATCAGCACCGCCTGGCTGCGGATCACCCCGTCCTCGCGCACCTTCTCATAGCGGGCGTCCAGAATCAGGTACGGATAGGCCTCCTCCAGCCTCCGCCCCGCAAACTTCTCCAACTCCTGGTCCAGACTCTGGTTCATCCGGCGGATCGTCGAGGCCGATACTTCGTGCCCGCACAGTTCCTCGGTCACCGCCTTCACCTTGCGCGTCGAGACCCCCTGCACGTACATCTCGGTCAGGGCGCCCACCAGCGCCTTTTTCGCTGCGCTGGTAGCGCTCGAAAACCTCGGTCCGGAACCGGCCTTGCCGGTCTGGCGGGACGCGCAATTCGAGCTTGCCCACGCGCGTCACCAGCGTCCGGCCGTAGTAGCCCGACCGGTAGCCGAGGCGGCTTGCCGTCCGCTCGCCTTTGCCGGCGCCCAGCGCCTCATCCATCTCGGTTTCCAGCACCTGCTCGACCACCTTCTGGATCAGCGGCCGCAAAAATCCTCCTGCCCTGCCGCCAGAGCTTTCCCGTCCAGCTTGTTCGCGCAATCCTTCTG
>DATMJU010000317.1:0-7092 GCA_035553795.1 Vicinamibacterales bacterium | reverse complement strand
GGAGATCCGCGATCGTCTTCGTTTCCTCAACGATGTCGGCGTCGGCTACCTGACGCTGGCGCGCTCCGCGGCAACGTTGTCGGGCGGCGAAGGGCAGCGCATCCGTCTCGCGACGCAGATCGGCTCCAACCTGACCGGCGTGCTGTACGTGCTCGACGAGCCGTCCATCGGCCTGCATCAGCGCGACAACCGCAAGCTGCTCAACACGCTTGGGCGTCTGCGTGATCTCGGCAACACGGTTGTGGTGGTCGAGCACGATGAAGAAACGATTCGCGCGGCCGATTACGTGGTTGACCTTGGGCCCGGCGCCGGAGATCTCGGCGGTGAGTTGATCTTCCAGGGACCGCCGGCGGAGTTGATCGGCAACGGTCATGGCTCGTTGACGGGCGCGTACCTTGGCGGGCAGACGTCGATCGAGACGCCGAAGGTCAGGCGCAAGGAAGCCAAGGGCGAGATCGTGATTCGCGGCGCCCGCGCCAACAATCTCAAGGGCGTGGACGTGAAGATCCCGCTCGGCCGCCTGGTGGCGGTGACGGGCGTGAGCGGCTCAGGCAAGAGCACGCTCGTGAACGACATTCTGTACAAGTCGCTGGCGCGTGAGTTCTACCGCGCCGCCGACGAGCCCGGCGCGCACGACCGCATCGAAGGCATCGAGCTCATCGACAAGGTGATCGAGATCGATCAGTCGCCGATCGGCCGGACGCCGCGATCCAATCCGGCGACCTACACCAGCCTGTTCACGTTCATTCGTGAACTGTTCGCGATGGTTCCGGAAGCACGAGCGCGCGGCTTCAAGCCGGGCCGGTTCTCGTTCAACGTCAAGGGTGGCCGCTGCGAGGCGTGCCAGGGTGACGGCGTCATTGCGATCGAGATGCACTTCCTGCCGAACGTCTACGTGACGTGCGAGCAGTGTAAGGGGCGCCGCTATAACCGCGAGACGCTGGAGATCAAGTATCGCGGCAAGTCGATCGCCGACGTGCTGGAACTGACGGTCGATCAGGCGCTGCCGCTGCTCGAGAACTTTCCGCCGATCGCGATCAAGCTGCGCACGCTGCAGAGCGTCGGTCTTGGCTACATCACGCTTGGCCAGTCGGCGACGACCCTGAGCGGCGGTGAGGCACAGCGCGTCAAGCTGTCGCGCGAGTTGTCGAAGCGCGGCACGGGACGCACGCTGTACATCCTCGATGAGCCGACGACGGGTCTGCACTTCGAGGACGTGCGCAAGCTGCTGGACGTGCTGATGCGCCTGGTGGACCAGGGCAACACCATCGTGGTGATCGAGCACAACCTCGACGTGATCAAGTCCGCGGACTGGCTGATTGACCTCGGGCCGGAAGGCGGCGGGGGCGGCGGCAAGGTGGTGGCGCACGGAACGCCCGAGCAGGTCGCGAAGGCGAAAACGTCGGCGACCGGCCAGTTTTTGGCCGAAATTCTGAAGTGACAATCGGAAATTGGTGTCAGGCACCAATTGCGATTTTGGCAAATTTGACACACTTCGGGCCTTTGCCTCTGTGGCTGTTCCAACACAGCCGTGCGACATGCCGCGGTGTGAAGTTTTGTGTAAGTGTTGCAGTATAAGGACTTATTCGGATTGACCGAAGGCGGCATGCTGGGCATCGACTTTGCTTCTGTGTCGGTCACACGCTGAGTCGAATGGACGCACAACAGACACTCAAACGGCAGATATCGTGCGCAGGCATCGGGTTGCACTCGGGCCAGAAGGTGACGCTCACCCTCAAGCCTGCACCCGCCGGCACCGGAATTCGCTTCCGGCGCACGGATCTGGGAGTCGAGATCCCTGCCAACGTCAGCGAAGTGACCAGCGTCCAGCACGCCACCGTGCTTGGTAAGTCCGGCGCCACGGTCGAGACCGTCGAACACCTCCTGGCCGCGCTCGTCTCGGCGGGTGTCGACAACGTCATCGTCGAACTCAATCATCGCGAAGTGCCGATCATGGACGGCAGCAGCGCGCCGTTCCTGTATCTGCTCCAGGAAGCGGGCATCAAGAAGCTCGCCACCAATCGCAAGTATCTGAAGATCCTGAAGCCGGTCCAGATTGCGGCGGGCGACAAGCGCATTGCGATCTACCCGTCGGATCACTTCAAGGTCAGCTACACCATCAGCTTCGATCATCCGCTGCTGCGGCACCAGTCGCGCACGGAACGCATCACCGAGAGTTCCTTCGCCGACAACATCGCCGCCGCGCGCACCTTTGGCTTCCTCAAGGAAGTGGAGTGGCTGCGCCAGAACGGGCTGGCCCTCGGCGGCTCGCTCGAAAACGCGATCGTGATCGGCGACACCGGCGTGCTGAACGCCCTGCGGTTCGACGACGAATTCGTTCGCCACAAGATTCTCGATGTCGTCGGTGACCTGGCGCTGGTGGGGCATCCCATTGTCGGCCACGTCGTCGCGCATCGCGCCGGCCACGCGTTGCACACGCAGTTGGCATCGGAAATTCTTGCGGACCAGGACGCCTGGTGCCTCGTCGAGGCTCCGGCGGCGGTTCCGGAAGGCGCGTTCGAGCCGGTTGGTGCGACCGGCGCGGTTCGCGCGCACTAAGCTCAACGCCTCAACCTCCAACGTGGACGCTTTGGCCGCAGCAGACTGCGGCCAAATTTTTTGTACAGCCTCAGGGGCATCCGCCGCCCGCGCCTCCTTTTTGATTCCCCCAGCGCAGCCGGATTTCGTACATTACGGACGTGAAGAAATGGGCCTTCCGCCTGTTGGCAGTCGCCGCGGCCGCAATCGTGATCGAGGCGCTGGCTGTATCGTTCTACGCGGTCCGCTATGGCGGGCTCATACCGCTCGGCGCGCTGCAAGCGGAGCGCGACACCCTGACCGGCGCGCGGACCCGCGCCGTTGAGGCGCGCCACCTGGTGGATCGCCTCGAGTTCCGCGACGTTCGCACGCCCGAACAGATCGGCGCGGAAGTGTTGCACCCCTACCTGGGATACGTGTTCACGCCGGAGCAGAGCGAACGAGCGAAGGCCAGTTACGGCGTGGGCATTTCACGCTGGGGATTCCTGGACGACCAGGGGCCGATTCACGCGGCGGCACCGAATCGAGTGGTGGTCGGCGTGTTCGGTGGTTCAGTGGCGTGGTACCTGTCATCGGAATCCGCAGACGCGCTGGTTCGCGGGTTACGCGCCTCGCCCGATTACCGCGACAAGGAGATCGTCCTCGTCCGCGCGGCGTTGTTCGGCTACAAGCAGCCGCAACAGCTGCTGGCCCTGACCTACCTGCTGTCGATGGGCGCGCATTTCGATGTCGTGATCAACCTCGATGGCTTCAACGAGGTGGTCCTGCCGGTGACCGAGAACATCCCGAAGCGGGTGTTCCCGTTCTTCCCGCGAACGTGGTTTCTTCGAGCGGCAGACTCCGAGTCGGCACGCGCGGTCGCCGATCGCATCACCGATCTGCGCGTGGAGCGCCGCGATACTGCAGCCCGGGCGTCGATGGCGATGCTTCGCTACAGCCCGACCGTGAACCTGGCCTGGCGCATTCGCGACCAGGAACTCTCGAATCGCATGGACGCCGAACAATCGGCCTGGCTCCAAAGTCAGGCGACCGACGGCAACTATGCAGGCACCGGCCCATTCGAGGCGTACAGCGGCGATGCGGCCATCTATGCCGACCTCGCCGGCAAGTGGAAGCAGGCGTCGCTGCAGATGCATCGCCTGGCATCCGCGAACGGCGCAAAGTATTTTCATTTCCTGCAGCCGAATCAGTACGTGGAAGGCAGCAAGGTGATGTCGGCTGAGGAGCGGGCCATCGCGATCGACGAGGGATTCATGTTCGCGGCGCCGGCCCGAGCGGGCTACGCGCAGCTGATCGCCGCCGGCAAGGGACTGCAGCAAGAAGGCGTGAGCTATCACGACCTCACGCAACTCTTCGCGCCCGTGAGCGAGCGCGTCTACCGCGACAATTGCTGCCACCTCGAACGCAATGGCGGCGAGATCATGGCGGCCGCGATCGCCGCGATCGTGGTCCGGGGCGCGTGAACCTGTCGTCGCCGCTGCTGGCGTTCGCGTCGACGCGTGCAGCGCTGATCGTCACGGGCTTCCTGACGCTGGTCCTGTTTCCAGCACACCCCGTCGAGTCGTGGATGGGATTGTCGTTCCCGGATCACCCGTGGATCGACGGGTGGGTGAGGTGGGACTCGTTCTGGTACGAGTCGATCGTCGACCCGAACCCCCGGTACGTGCCGTCGTACCTGTCAAATGCCAACTTCTTCCCGTTTTACGCCTGGGTGTCCTGGGTGGCAGCGCTTCCATTCCGCGCGTTCTTCGATTTCGAGCACGCGTTCTTCTTCGGCGCGCTGATCGTGTCGTCGGTGTCGTTCGCCCTGGGCCTGGCCGCGGTGGCGCGCATCACGCGGAGCCTGGCCGGAGACGTCGTGGCGCTGCGAACGGTCTGGCTGATCGCGGTGTTCCCGTTCTCGTTCTTCTTCACGGCTGTCTATGCGGACGCGCTGTATTTCTGCCTCTGCGCGTGGTCCCTGGTGTTCGCGTACGAGCGCCGCTGGTATGCCGCCTGTGCGCTGGCGTCCATGGCGGCGATGACCCGCATTCCCGGCATTGCGCTGTTTCCGGCGCTGGGGCTGGAATACCTGAGGCAGGCCAACAGACCAACGGGCCGACGGGCCATCAGGCAAGTGGCGATCTGTCTCGGCATCCTGATGCTTGCGCCATTAGTCATTGGTTTGTACTACGAATGGCGCTATGACAATCCCCTGGAGTTCCTGCGCGCGCGCCAGGTGGGATGGCAACGCGCGTCAGGCATCGCCGGGTATGTGCGGGACTGGAACTACTTCTTCGAGTCGCCGATCTTTCCCTGCAGGACTGTTGCCGACTGCGTGAGGGAGTTTGCGCCGACGCGCGCGCTGCTGGGCGTGCTGTACCTGCTGCTCTTGCCGTCGACGATCGTTCTCACGCTGATGGCCGCAAAGACGCTGGGCGTCGGTCTCACCGCCTGGGCATTGATCTCGATCCTGTTGTCGCTACCGAACGGCTTCGACGGCGTTGGGCGATTCACCGCGGTGCTGTTCCCGGTGTTCATCTCGATGGCACTGTTGCTGCGCTCGCGCCGGGCATTCGTCATTGCCTGCGCGGTCTGCCTGCCATTCCTGCTGCTGTTCTTCGCTCAGTTCGCGCGCTGGCGCCAGGTGCTGTAAGCCAGGTGCCGGTCGGCGGGGAAGCGCGGTGACTTCAGCAGTCCCCACTTCGCTAGCCGGAATTGTGCCGCGGTCCCCAGACATCCAAAGCCGTACTTCACGCTGCGCATGAACGTGATCGAGGAGGCGTCGGGCGCGTAGCTGGTCGGGCACGACACCTCGCCGATCTGGAAGCCAAGCCACACCGTCTGCGCCAGCATCTGGTTGTCGAACACGAAGTCGTTCGAGTTGACCGACAGCGGCAGGGCCTCGAGCAGCTCGCGCGAGAACGCGCGGTACCCGGTGTGGAACTCCGACACCTTGGTGCCGAGCAGCATGTTGCCGAAGAGCGTCAGGAAGCGGTTGGCCACGTAGCGCCACATCGGCATGCCGCCTTCCAGCGCGCCGCCGCCAAGAATGCGCGACGCGAGCACGCACGAGTAAAGACCGCTGCCGACCATGCCCGCCATCGCCGGAATCAGCTTCGGCGTGTACTGGTAGTCGGGGTGCACCATGATGACGATGTCCGCGCCGTTGTCGAGCGCGAGCTGATAACACGTCTTCTGGTTGCCTCCGTAGCCGAGGTTTTTCGGATGCCGATGGGCGATCACGCGATCGAGGCCCTGCGCGGCCTTCATCGTCTCGTCCTGGCTCGCATCGTCGACGACGATCACGAGGTCAACGACATCGTGCGCCACCACCTCGCGCCATGTCTTCTCGAGCGTGTGCTGGGCGTTGTAGGCCGGCATGACCACGACCACCTTCGGCTTCGTCACCATTCGTGTGTGACCTCTATAATAGGCCGCCGTGCTCTGGATCCTCGCAAGCCTTGCGATCGCGCTCTTGTGTTACGAGATGCTGACGCTGGTGACGGCGGTCCTGGTGCCCCTCCTGGGCAACCCGAATGTGATCCAGACCGATTTCCACTACTACTACCTGGCCGCGCAGCGCTTCTCGGCGGACTCGAGCCAGCTGTATTCTGCCGGCGATGACGTCATCGCGGGGTTCGCGTACCCGCCGCCGGCGATCCTGCCGTTCGTCGCGCTTGCGAAGCTGAGTCTTGGGCAGGCGCTGATCGTGATGACGATTGCCAGCTACGGAGTGCTGATCGTCGCGGTGCGCCAGTGGGCACGTTACCTGGATCGGCAGGGCATCACCACCGATCGCAAAAGCCTGATCGCGATCACCCTTGTCGTCCTGTCGCTTGGCCCGACGTACATGAACGCGATCTTCGGACAGGTCAACGCCTTCGTCGTGGCGAGCGCCGTGGCGTTTGTGGCTCTCGCTGAAGCGCTGCCGTTCGCGGCAGGCACGGTGCTCGCCCTGGGCGCGTGGCTGAAGATCTACCCGGCCCTCCTGCTGTGGGTTGGCGCGTGGGACCGCCGGGCCTGCCGCGCGATTGGGTGTGCCCTCGCCGCACTGCTGGTGATCGCCGCCGCATCGCTGCTATGGGTGCCGTGGAGCGCGTATGAAGTGTTCGCGTCCTTCGTGCTGCCATCGCGCAGCGCCAGAACGGCGATCCATGTCACGAACCAGTCTCTCGTCGCGTTCCTGGAACGGTTCCGTTATGAGCCTTACCTGTTCCTCAACTGGACGGGGCAACAGGCCGTGAACATTTCCCCGTTGGTGAGCGCCGTCAACTTCGCACTGCTGGGCATCTCTTGCGCAATGCTCGCGAAGGGAGGGCGGTCCCCACGCCGTGCCGCGCATGCGGTGGCGTCGCTGATGGCCCTTGTCGCGCTCTGCGCGCCGCTCGGTTGGGGCCACACCTACGTGATGGCGCTGCCGCTCGTCGTCTTGCGACTCATCGCGCTGCGGTCCGCCGGGCCGGTGGTGGCCGCGCTGACGGTCGGGTGCGTGGCCGCATTGATGATCCCCGCGGGACGACACCTGCCGATCGATGCGTTTCCCGGGTGGCTCCAGAACATCGTGTATTCCCG
>DATMJU010000316.1:0-2196 GCA_035553795.1 Vicinamibacterales bacterium | reverse complement strand
CGCAGCCGGCGGCGCCATCAAAGCAATCCGGGCCTCGTACTGCGCGCGTGCCACGTCGACCGGCAGGGTGTGCGTAGCGGGCACACCGGTGCCTTTGTCGAGCAATGCCTGGATCTGCGGATCTACGGGCATATCGTTCCTCGACGTCTTCGATGGAAGACATACGATTTCTATTGCGCCGACAGGGCGCGTGCGTATCATGCCCGCCGGCATGCGTCAACGCGCTTGATAGGTTAGAGGAATGGACCGGGAGCCGGCGAGCTCACCCAGAACGCTTCAAGCGAAGGACCTCGAAGGCGAGCCGACCGGTGCAAGCCGTTGGGGACCGGCGGCGGCCGGCAGCACGACGGCAACGCCTGGGAAGCCGGTCGGCGCGATCGTCGCGGCCGCGAATGTTCTCCGCGCGCTGCATGCCTCCGAGCGGCCCTTGAACGCGAGCGAGGTCGCCCGCGCCGCGGGCCTCCATCGCGGCACCGCCTACAACATCCTGCGCACGCTGCAAGCTGAGGGCTTTGTCGGCTATGACGAGGCGACGCGCAGCTACTCGATAAGCCTGCACATTCTCGAATTCGCGTACGGGGTGTTGCAGCGCAGCGGGCTGATGGACTTGGCGCGCCCGCTAATGGATACGCTTTCCGACGCACATGGCGTCTCGGTGTACCTGTCCAAGGTGCTGGGCCGCTCCTCGCTGCTCTTGCTGGATTGGGTCGGCACCGCGTTTCGCACCGATTTATACGTGATGGTTGGGCGCCAATATCCCGTCCCGGCTGGCGCATCGGGCGTAATCATGGCCGCATTCGGAAACAGCACCGAATCGGAACTCGAGGCCCTGCTGGCGCAGGTCAGGTGGTACCGCAAGCCTTCCGTTCCTGAGTTCGTAGCGCGCGTGAAGAAAGCGAAGCAATCTGGTTTCGCGGTGGATCGCGGAACCATGTTCCAAGGCGTCACGCAGGTCTCGGTACCTGTTCTGTCCCCCTCATGGGAGCTGCTGCTGATCCTGACGGCCGCAGGGCATTCGCACGACCTCGGCGACGATGCTCTCGGACCACTTAGCCGCGCGATGCAGTCTGCGGCGGGACGGCTTTCCGAAAGCGTCAGATTGTTGCGGCTAGGATAGAGGCTAATGCCATGGATGAACCAGAAATCTGTCGTACCCGAATTTCGGCGAGAGACGGGCGGTAGGCGAGATCGCGATATGGGTCTGATACCGGACAAGGCACGGGGTATGATCGGCGCGTCCGATCCGCCGATGCGGGTCGAGGTTAGTCGCCGCGAGATCATCAAGTATTCGATCGCCACGGAGCAGCGGCTGAAGAAATTCCTCGACGGGGATGAGGCTCCGCCGATGTTTCTGTTCGGCGCGCTTCGTCCGCTCGTGCCGGTGAACGAACTGGGGCCGGACGGCATCGCCACGACCTCGCTCTTGCCTGACCTGCCGCTGAAGCGTGTCATGGCCGGTGGCACGAAGACCCGCTATTTCCGCCGGATAAAGCCCGGCGACGTCCTCGTGGCCGTTCGCACCCTCACGGATATCTATGAAAAGCGTGGCTCGAAGGGCGACCTGATTTTCCTCGTCTATACGATTGACGTGCGGACCGAAACTGGAGAACGGGTGGCCGAAGAAGTGCAAACGCGCATTGTTCGCTGAGGAACCTTACCATGCGAAGTATCGAAGACATCCAAGTCGGCGATTGCCTGCCCGAGCGTCGTCATGCACCGACCAACGTATCCCTGTTTCTCTATAATGCTGCGATCTGGAACGCGCATCGCATCCACTATGATGCCGGCTATACCACCGAGGTGGAGAAGCACCCCGCGATCGTAGTCGACGGTCCGCTGCAAGGCGACTGGCTCACGCAAGCCGTTATCAACTGGCTGGGTGATGACGGCGACCTCATCGAGTTCGAGTATTCGAACCGGCGGGCAAGCTACCTCGGCGAAACGCTGATCTCCGGAGGAAGGATAGAGGCAGTCAGACCTGCCGAACTCGAGGCGGAGATCTCGGTGTTCGTCAAGTCGGAGGCTGGCGAGATCATGACGCCTGGGCGGGCCACGGTCAGGTTCCGTCGCTAGGCCATTCGCTCGTCAAACGCAACTTCGTGGACCCGGAGCGGCATCAATGCAAACCCACACATCTGAAACGTTGCGTCGCGCAGATCCGGCGCCCATACCGGAATGGGACGCAATCATTATCGG
>DATMJU010000315.1:0-9139 GCA_035553795.1 Vicinamibacterales bacterium | reverse complement strand
GCGTTGCCCGGGGTCACCCACGTCGGCGGCACGTCGTTCCTGCCGCTGGCCAGCGTCGGACCAGCGACG
Organism: Vicinamibacterales bacterium; assembly: GCA_035553795.1. Classification (GTDB taxonomy): domain Bacteria; phylum Acidobacteriota; class Vicinamibacteria; order Vicinamibacterales; family UBA2999; genus 12-FULL-67-14b. Next base: position 9,070 of record DATMJU010000315.1, on the reverse strand, counting down.
TCGTTCTGGCGCGCCGACGCGCCGCAGCCGCCGCCCAACGAACGGCCGGTCGTCGATGCGCGGCCGGTCACGCCCGGCTACTTCGCGGCGATGCAGATCCCGATGCTCGCGGGCCGTGACGTCAACGACGCCGACACATCGGATAAGAATCCCGTCGCCGTCATCAACGAGACGTTCGCGCGACAGATCTACCCGGGTGACAACCCGATCGGCCGCTCGTTCATCCTCAATCTCGGCAACGAGAAGCCGCACGAGATCATCGGCGTGGTGGGCGACGTGAAGCTCACGACGGTTGAAGGCGAGGTGCGGCCAACGGCGTACCTGTCATCGCGGCAATATGCGTTCGGGATGATGAACTTCGTGGTGAGAACGTCTGGCGATCCGGCTCGCCTGGGTCCATCGGCTGTGCAGGTGATCCGCCAGATCGATCCGCTGCTGCCCGTCTCGGCAGTGCGGCCGCTCGACGAGGTTTTCGCCGAATCGATCGCGCGGCCGCGGCTGACCGCGGTGGCGATGAGCGTGTTTGCCGGCGCCGCGCTGCTGCTTGCCGCGCTTGGCGTGTATGGCATCGTGGCCTACTCGGTGTCGCAGCGTTCGCGCGAATTCGGCATCCGCGTCGCGCTTGGCGCGAAGCCCGCGCAGATCATCAAGATGGTGGTCGGCCAGAATCTACGCGTCGTCGGGCTCGGGCTCGTGCTCGGACTCGCGATCGCGATTCCGGCGACGCGGTTGTTGAGGGGATTGCTCTACCAGGTGGGGCCGAACGATCCCGGGGTGTTCATCGGCATCGGTTCGATCCTCGCTGCTGTAGCGATCGTCGCATCATATCTTCCCGCGCGGCGTGGCACGCAGGTCGACCCGGTGGTGACGCTGAAGGCTGAGTAGCTATTCGGCGTAGACGACCGTGCGCACGCTGCGGTGGCCGCGAGCGATCTCGGCCGGCAGCAGCTTGCTCAGGTACACCTTCGACTCGCCGATGTCCGCCGCGTGCGGCTCGTGCTTGACGACGTTGAATTGCAGCTGCGCCAGCACCGCGCGCATGTCGTAGTAGCGATTCTTGGTCTTGACCACGACTTCCTGGAAGCCGGTGGCCATGGCCCACACTTCCGATTCCTCGGTCAGCGCGCGGAAGTGCCCCTGGCCGCGCCAGTCGCGGCGCGTGCCGCCAATCCATTGATACAGGATGCGGCGGCCTTCGAAGTTCACCGTGCCGTTGAGGCGGACGACAAGGTCGCGCAGCTTGGCGACCGATTCGTCCGCGCGAATCTCGTGGACGATCTTGTAGGAGACCGGCACCGGCGTGCCGGACGGATCGTCCGGTAGCGGCGCCTCGGCAATCAGGATCAGGGATTCACGATCGCGGAGACGGGTGATGATCTCGTCGGCCGTCTTGCGCCGGGGGAACTCACCGAAGTACTCCTCGATGTATTGGATCTCCCACGCGCCGGGTTCGAGCGCGTATTGCTTGATCAGGTACTCCACTGGTCCCGAAGATTATACGAGAAGCGAAAGCCGGGAGGTCAGCCAGCGTTGCTCGGGGGCCGAACGGGCCAGGCCGAGCTGTGGCGCGAGGCCGGCGACATCGACCCTCGACACCGCCACCGCGCGATTCATCGCCACCACCGGCGAGCGCGTGAGCGCCAGCAGCTCGTCGTAGAGCGAGACGATCTCGACCCAGTCGGTGGACTCCCACGAGCGCGCGGCGGCATGACAGGCGGCGATGCCGGCCTCGAGATGAAACGCGCTGACTTCATCGCCCGCCGACGCGCGATCGAGGGCGAGCATGCCCTCCGCGATCATCGGGTGGTTCCACCTGGCGCGATCCTGCTCGCGCAACAGGAACGGCGTGCCGTCCTCGTCCACGCGCGCGGGGAAACGCGCGGCGTGCAGCAGCATCAGGGACAGCAGCGCCCAGGCGCGCGGCGCGGTCGTCGCCGGATGCATCGCGGTCATGCGCGCCAACCGCATCGCCTCCTCCGCCACATCGTCGCGGATCAACCGATCGCCGGCGGTCGCGGCGTAGCCTTCGTTGAACATGAGGTAGAGCGCGTCGAGAACCGAGCCGAGGCGCTCCGGCAGATCCGCGGGCGCCGGCATCCCGAACGACACGTTCTCGTCGCGCAGCTGCCGCTTGGCGCGCACCAGCCGCTGCGCGATCGCCGACTCCTGCGAGAGAAACGCGCGCGCAATCTCGCCGACGCTGAATCCGCAGACCAGCTTGAGTGCCAGCGCGACTCGCGCATCCGCGGCGAGCGACGGATGACAGGCAAGGAACAGCAGTCCCAGCTGATCGTCTTCGACCTGCGGCAGTTCGTGCCGCAACAACGGCGCATCGCCAGGCTCTTCAAGCGTCGGCACTTCGCGCGCGAGCGCGGTTGTCTTCTCGGCGGCCATCTTGCCGTGGCGCAGGCGATCGAGCGCGCGATTGCGAGCGACCTGGAACAGCCAGCCTTCGGGATTGTCGGGAACGCCGCGAAACGGCCACTGCTGCATCGCGGTCATCAGTGCGTCCTGCACGGCATCTTCGGCGAGCGCGAGGTGCTGCGAGCCGAGCGTGCGCGTCAGCGTTGCGACCATCTGCCCCGCCTGGCGGCGGAACAGATGATCAACATGTGCGATTGGATCGCCTGGCGTCATTGCAGGAATTGCAGCAAAAAGCCATGTAGCGGTGTCAGTCCCCGTTACAAATGGCCTAAGTTGGCTCGACTTCGCGGATTTCGATCGAGCCAAACTCGAGGTGCGGGCAGTCTTTGCACAGGTCGACCACTTCGTCGTAGGTGGCGGCCTCGATGATGAACAGGCCGCCAATCACCTCGCGCGCTTCGGCGTACGGGCCGTCGGTGACTTTCATCGACGATCCGGTGCCGCGCATCACGCGACCCTGGCCGTCGCTGAGCTTGTGGCCGGAGACCGAACGACCGTTCTGCACCTTCGCCCGCCACGCGACATAGCGCTGGACGATCGCCTGCATCTGGTCGGGACTGAGGCCGGGCTCGAACCCGGTGTCATGGAGCAGCAATACAAACTGAGGCATCGGAATCTCTCCTTCTGCCCATATGACGAACGGGGCCGCAAAGAATCGACATCCGCCTAATACTCCATGCCGATCGCGCGGCCGTGATCGTCAACGTCCAACTTCTGCGCCTGCGGCACTTTACCGAGGCCCGGCATCAGCATCATCGCTCCGGCGATCGCAACCACGAAGCCCGCACCGGCGGACAAGGTGACGTCGCTGATCGTCAGCGTCCAGCCGACCGGGGCGCCGTTCTGCTTGGGATCGTCAGTGAAGGAATACTGCGTCTTCGCGATGCACACCGGGAGCTTGCCGTACCCCAATGCCTCAAGTTTCTCGAGCCGTGACTTCGCCGCCGGCTTGAACGACACGCGCGCGGCGCCGTACACGCTCGTCGCCACCGCCGTGATCTTCTCGGCGAGCGACTGCTCGCTCGTGTAGATCGGCTTGACCTTCTTCGAGTCGGCGGCGTTGGCCGCGGCAACGATCTTGGCCGCCAGCTCCTGCATGCCCTCGCCGCCCTTGGTGTAGCCCTCGGCGATCGCCGCATCCACGCCGAGCGTGCGGCAGAACTTGAGCACCACGTCGAGATCGTCTTCCGTGTCGCCGGGAAAGCGATTGAGCGCGATCACCGGCGTGACGCCCCAGCGGCGCAGGTTGTCGACGTGACGCGCCAGGTTCGGGAAACCAAGATCGATTGGTCCGTCTGGCGATCCGCCCTGTGTGCGCAGCGCCTTCACCGTGACGATCACCGCCGCGGCCGACGGCACGTGACCGCACATCGGCATCACAAGGTCGAAGAACTTCTCGGCGCCGAGATCTGCCGCGAATCCGGTTTCATTGACCACGTAGTCGGCGAGGTGGAGGCCGATGCGCTGTGCCAGCACGCTGCTGGTGCCGTGCGCGATATTCGCAAAGGGACCGCAGTGCACGATGGCCGGCGCGCCTTCGGTGGTCTGCACCAGGTTGGGCATCAGCGCGTCGTTGAGCAGCAGCATCATCGGGCCAACCGCCTTCAGATCGGCGGCGGTGACCGGCTTGCCGTCGTAGTTGAAGCCGACGACGATCCGTCCGAGACGCTTGCGCAAGTCGGCGCGGCTCTCGGCGAGCGCGAGGATCGCCATGATCTCGGACGCGGCCGTAATCACGAAGCCGGTCTCGCGCGCGGGACCGCTCTCGCGTCCGCCCAGGCCAGTCGCAATGCGGCGCAACGCGCGGTCGTTCATGTCCATGCAGCGCGGCCAGAGGATCTCCTTCGCGTCGATCCGCAGGTCGTTGCCGAAGTGCAGATGCGTATCGAGCAGCGCGGCCAGCAGGTTGTGCGCGGAGGTGATGGCGTGGAAATCGCCGGTGAAGTGCAGGTTGATGCGATCGAGCGGGTGGAGCGATGCTTTGCCGCCACCCGTCGCGCCGCCCTTCATGCCGAACACCGGCCCCAGCGACGGTTCGCGCAGCGCCGCGATCGCGTTGTGACCGAGCTTCACCAGGCCCTGGGTCAAGCCAATCGTATTGACCGTCTTCCCTTCACCGCTCGTCGTCGGCGTGATCGCCGTGACGAGGATCAACTTGCCCTTGCGGTCGGGAAATCGCTCGAGCGTCTCCAGCCGGATCTTCGCGATCGCGTTTCCGTAGGGCTCGAGGAGGTCGGAGGTCAGTCCAAGGCGGGAGGCAACGTCGGTAATGTGCTGCATATGCGGAAGTGCACACATTCTATCCCGCTACGGGATGAGCACTGCCCGCGCCGCCGCCTCCCACTGCGTATCCCATCGCTCCGGCGGGTTCTGCGTCAGCCAGGTCCGGCTCTTCGCGAGCGCTGAGTCCGGCGCGATCGACTGGCGCGCGACATTGCACAGGATCTGCGCCAGGTCACCAGGATCGCGGAACGCGACGCCTTCCTGTCCGCTGGTCATCACTTCGCCTAGCACGGGGGCGTAGTCGTAGGTGGCGACAGGCACGTCGGCGCCGCGCAGGTCGGCGAGCTTCATCGGCAGATCGAGACCGGATGACGACTGGTGCAGGCAGAGGCCGAGATCGGCCATGCCGATCAGCGTGGGATAGTCCGCGGGCTCGAGCCACATCGTGCGGATCGCGATCGCCTTGAAGTCACGGCGCGCAACGCGCGTTTCGAAGTTGGCGCGCAACGCGCCCCGCCCCGTCAGGATCACGGCCAGCATCGGCGAGGCCGGCGCGGGCGCATCCTTCGTCAACGTCCGCTCGGCCCGCTCGAGCGCTTCGAGCAATAAGTCGAACTCCTCATCTGGCGTCCAACTCGTCGGGCATACGACGATCGGCGGCCGCTCGGTGAGGTTCGTCTCCTTCGCGACCTTCTGCCACACGTCGTGAGCCGCGGCACTGGTGGCTCGCGTGAACGCGACTGCCGGCCGATCGTAGACGACCGCGGCGGTGATGCCGTAGTGACGCTTGAGCCATTCTGCCAGCGCTCTCGACACCGCGAGATGCGCCGTTGCGCGCCTGGCCCAGCGCCGCTCGCTTCGTTCGAGGGCCTTGACGGCCCGATGGCCTTCGCCAAGCTTGACCGCCGCGATCGTGTGCGACAGGTTGTGCCAGTCGATCACCATCCGCGCCCCACGCAGCCGCGCGGCCAGCCACGCAATCGACATCGTCGGAAACGCGGGCGGGTTCTGGATCAGGATGACGTCCGGTTTGGGGATGCGCATCAGCGTCGACAGCAGGCGGCGCGCCTGATCTGCGCCGCGAAGTGCCGAGGCGAGGACGAATTTTCGCGCACCACCACTGGCGCGGCCGGCGAACGCGTGGTCGGGCAGACGATGGACGCGGATTCGCGGGTTCGATGCCACGCCCGGCATCACCGCTGCGCCCTCGAGGCCGATCAGATCGACCTCGCTTCCGGCGGCTGCCAGCGACAGGGCGTGATACTGCATCCGCGGGCTGCGGCCCAGATCTCCGATTACGATTACTGCGGTTCGCATTTGTGACGGTTTACCTGCTGCTGGGGCTGGCCAGCTTCATTCTGACCCTGTTGCTGACCCCGCTCATTGGACGGGGCTCGACGTGGCTTGGACTGGTAGACGCCCCGGGCGGCCGGAAGGTTCATGCGCAATCGGTGCCCCGGCTGGGCGGCCTGGCGGTTTGCCTCGCGGCGATCGCGGCCCTTGGCCTGGTTTCGGCCTTTGGTCCCGGCACGATTGGTACCTCAAACTGGCTCGCGATGCGCCCTTTTCTGCTGTCGGGGGGCGTCATCTTCCTGGTTGGCCTGATCGACGATGTCCGCGGCCTGGCGGCGGGTCCGAAGCTGTTGTTCGAAATCGGCGCGGCGTCACTGCTCATGTCGTCGGGGTTGTTGATTGAACACATTACACTCCTCGGGCACACGTGGCCGCTGGGCTGGCTGGCGTGGCCTGTGACCTTGATGTGGCTGGTTGGGCTGACCAACGCCTTCAACTTGATCGATGGCATTGATGGCCTCGCGACCGGCATCGCGGTCCTTGCCGGAGCGGCGTGCGGTGCGATCCTGGTCGCTCGCGGTCACGCGGCCGAGGCAATGCTGCTTGCCGTGCTGGTGGGTGGCGCGCTCGGGTTCCTGTTCTTCAACTTCGCGCCGGCGTCGATCTTTCTCGGCGACAGCGGCAGCCTCGTGATCGGCTTTCTGCTTGCGTCGACCGCGATCACCGGCTGGCAGAAGGGCGCGACCGCGCTCGCGGCCGGCGTGCCGCTGATGATCTTCGCGTTGCCGATCGCCGACAGCGCGCTGGCGTTGTTTCGGCGGAGCCTGGCCACGCCATCGAACGGGCGTTCGTTCCGCTCCACGCTGCAGCACATCGCGCAGCCGGATCGCGAGCACATTCATCACCGACTGCTCGCCATGGGATGGTCGGTGCGCCGCACGGTGCTCGTCCTCTACGGTGTCACGCTCATGCTGTCGCTGCTCGCGCTGGCGACCGCTGAAATGAGCACGCCTTGAAGCGCGTGCTGCTGGTGCAACCGTCGCTGCAGCCACCGGGCGGCAGCAACGGCGTGGCGGCGTGGGCGCTGCAGGCGCTCGTCCCCGCGCATCGCGTGACGGTGATGACGTGGTGGCCGGTGGACGTCGGCCCGGTGAATCGGTTCTACGGCACGAACCTGCGGCAGAGCGATTTCGACACCATCACCGTGCCGGCATCCTGGCGCGCGATCGTCGATCGGCTTCCGGTGCCCGCGAGTCTCCTGAGGCTGTCGTTGTTGATGCGGCGCACGCATCGCGTCACCGCGGCGTTTGACGTGGTGTTCGGCCTCTTCAACGAGAGCGACTTCGGGCGCAGGGGCATTCAATACGTGCACTACCCCACGTATCTGCGGCCCCGGCCCAAGGTTGATCTGCGGTGGTATCACCCTCCGCAGGCGGGGCTCGATCTTTACTACAGCCTTGCGGATCGCATCGCGGGCTTCTCGCTGGATCGCCTGAAACAGAACGTCACGCTCGTGAACTCCGATTGGACGGGGAGGCACGTCGAGGGATTTCTCGGCGTCGAGACGCGCACGCTCTATCCGCCGGTGATCGATCCAGGTCAGGGACTGCCATGGAGCGAACGCCGCAATGCCTTCCTCGCCATCGGCCGCATTTCGCCCGAGAAGGAGTATGAGCGGGTGATGCGGATCCTCGCGCGGGTCCGCGAGACGATGCCGGGCATCACGCTGACGATCATCGGCACCTCGGATCGCAACACGGCCGGCTACCTGCGATCGCTGAGGGCATTCGCGGAATCGCTGGGCTCGTGGATCGAGTTCCGCGACAACCTGGATCGCGACGAAGTACGCAGGTTGATGGGATCGCACCGCTACGGCATCCACGGCATGCGGGAAGAGCATTTCGGGATGGCGCCGGCGGAGCTTGCGCGCGCGGGCGCGATCGTGTGGGTCCCGAACGGCGGCGGCCAGATGGAGATCGTCGCCAATGAACCGGCGCTGATGTACGGTAGCGAAGACGAGGCCGTGCGAAGCATCACGCGCACGCTGGTAGATCCCGCAGAACAAGATCGTTTGCGCGCCGTCCTCGCGGCGCGGGCTGGCGACTTTTCCACGGATCGGTTCATGGAGCAGGTGCGCGACGTGGTCGACACCTTCCACGAATAGCGTGCGGATCCTGCTGGCCCAGCGCTCGATGCGGCCGCCCGGGGGCGGCAATGCGGTCGCGGCGTGGATGGTGCATGCGCTCGCCGGCGCGCACGAAGTCGCCACCGTGACCGCTGCCGGCTGGTCACCTGCCGAGACGAACGCATTCTACGGGACGGCGATTCCTCCGGACATCACGCGTCACGTTACCTCTGCGCCGTGGAGCTGGCTGGCGCCTCTTCCCGAGGATCGCTTGACCCGGCTGCGCATGTGCAGCGTACTGCACTCCGCGCGACGGCTCGCCTCGCAGTTCGACTTGCTGATCACCGCGGACAATTTCGCGGCGTTCCCGAAACCGGGATTGCAGTACGTGCACTTCCCGGCGCCGCTGCAGCCCGAACCCGCCCGCTTGAGCGCGCTGGTGCGGCCGTACTTCGCGCTTTGCGATCGGCTGCTTGGCGCGCCGTGGTCCGAGGCGCGACGCAACGTGACGATCGCGAATTCACAGTGGACGGCGGACGGTCTTGCGCGTCTTGGTGAGATTTCCAACGCCCATGTGCTCCATCCCCCGGTCGTCGATCCTGGGGAGGGGCTCCCGTGGGAACGGCGCGACAACACGTTCCTCTGCATCGGCCGTTTCAGCCCGACCAAGCGCATCGAGATGGCAATCGCGATCGTCGAGCGTATCCGCGCCAGCTCCCTCCCCGATGCGAAGCTGATCGTCATCGGATCGCCGGTCGATGAGTCGTACACCGAGCGCGTCCGCGGGCTCGCGGCGCGCGGAAGCTGGATCGAGATCAAGGAGGATCTGCCTCGTGAGGAGGTGAATGCGCTCATGCGCCGATCGCGCTTCGGCATTCACGCCATGGTCGGCGAACACTTCGGCATGGCGACTGCCGAAATGGCGCGCGCCGGATGCCTGGTCTTCGCGCACAACAGCGGCGGCACACCTGAAGTGCTCAACCACGATTCGGCGCTGCTGTGGAA
>DATMJU010000314.1:0-2801 GCA_035553795.1 Vicinamibacterales bacterium | reverse complement strand
CCTGGCGGAGCATCTCGTCGATCTCGGTGAGGCGTTCCTGCCGGTAGCGTTGCGCTTCCTGCTGGCTGGTGAACTTGCGGCCGACCTGCTGCTCGTAGAGCGCGCGGCAGCGTTCGAGCGCGCTGCTCGCCGAGACGAACTGCTTGAGCGCGAGGTGCGCGCGGCCGAGTCCGTACCACGGCATCTCGAATGTGGCATCGGTCTCGACGGCTGACTGAAACGCCTTCACGGCGTTGTCGAACTGCTCGCTGCGCATGTAATCCCAGCCAAGACGGTTCTGGGTGCGGGCTCTATTCCTGTCGGCAGGCGCTTGCGTGGCGCCGCCGGCGGCAAACACGACGATGATCATCAAAGCAGCACTCAGCCGGCGGGTCATCGTGCCTCCATAACGAGCAACGCCCCGTAGATTCGATCCACGGGGCGTTGCCGATTGCCACAGTCGTTGAACCTAGAACGTGAATTTCACGCCGATGCGAGCCTGCAGCGCGCTCTGGAAGGCGCTGTCCATCAGGAAGCGCGGATCCCTGGCAACGTTCTGCGCCGTGATTTGGCTGGCGAGGGTCTGGCGGCCAGCGTAGAACGCGTCCTCATTCGGGATGACGCCACCGCTGTACTGGTAGGTCGAGAACTTCGAGGTCGCCGTCTTCTGGTTGAACAGGTTCAGCACGTTGACGAACATCTGAACGTTCCGGTCGCCGAGCCGCACTGAGTGCTGCACGAACAGGTCCGTCTGCGAGAACATCGGCGTGCGTCCGTCGCTGCCGCGGCCCAAGTACTGCACCGGCAGGGTGTTCGGCGGATAAATGCCGATTTCGCGCGTCACCGGCAAGCCGCTGGCCACGTACTGGTTCAAACCGAGGCTGGTGCCGAAGTTGAACTGGTAGATGAACTGCGTCTTGAACTGGTGCGGACGATCGGTCGGGAGCGGACCATATACCGGCTCGCCACCGTCTTTGAACATCATCATGGGGTAGTCATAGAGACGCCCGACGTTCGGGCTGGTGCGGCCGTTCTCGTCCGACTGCGAAAGGCCGGAGTAGTTGCCGTAAAGGCGGCTCCAGAGGTAGCTCGCGCGCAGGTACCAGTTGTTCGACATGCGCTTGTCGAATGCGAACTCGACGCTGTCGTAGTCGCGGACGGGTAGGGGCATAGCGACGCCTGGGTGCGCGAGCTCAGTGAGACCTTCACCCGGATTGGCGATGACGTAAATCTCGTTGCCCTGCGCGTCGAGCGAACCCGTGTCTTCAATGGCGCGATCGATCTGCTTGTGGACGTAGCGGACGCTGAGCGCCATCAGGTCGCTGAGCTGATGCTCGACGCCCGCGGTTGCCTCTTGCATCTTCATGGGCTTGATGTCCGGATCGATGGCGTCGGAACCGAACGACGGGTGACGGAAATCGACGGGTCCGCGGATCAGCCGGCCCGGGCACGCTGGCGGGCAATTCGCGCTCGAGCCGACCGTCGTGATCAACTGCTGCCAGTCGAAGGAATCGAGTGTGTAGTAGTACTCGAGCCACTTGTCGCCGCCGAACGAGCCTCGCGGCAGTTCGAGCTTGAAGATGTCGTAGAAGGTGCCCCACGAGCCGAACACCTTCCAGCGTCCGTCACCCTTCACGTCATACGCGAACCCGACTCGCGGGGCGATCTTCTGGCTGAACGGGAACTCGAGGCCGAACTCCGGGATGTCGTCGCCGGTGGTGTAGGTCGGCACCTTTTCCTGTTCGGTGCGGATGCCGAGGTTGACGGTCAGCTTGTTGTTGATGGTCCAGGTATCCTGGATGAACAGGCCGAACACGTTCATGTGGATGTTGCCCTCGGTAATCAGGCCCTGCTTCGGCGCCACGCCGTTGCTGCGGACCTGGTAGTAACCGTAGGCGCCACGCGTCGTCGGATCACCCGAGACCAGGGGGGTGTTCCAACGCAGTCGGATCAGGTTGGCGGATTCGCCGCTCAGCACGTCGTTGCCGAGGCGATCGTACTGGAAGCCGAACTTGATCTGGTGAGCGCCGCCGGCGTTGCCGTAGAGAGTGCCGTCAGCCTGGAAGTAGAGGCGCGTCTGTTGGTCGCGCGTGATCTTGCTGTTCGACGGAATGTTCTGGAAGCCCGATGAACGCTGCAGGTTGACCGGCACTTCGGGGAAGCTCAGGTTGTTGCCCGTCGAGAAGATCAATCGGGGAATCTCCGGCACGTTGGAGTCGTTCACGTCAGCGAAGCGGTAGCCGCCCTTGATGCCGAAGAACAGGCGCGGGGATGTCACCCAGTCGAGGTTGCCGCCGACGTTCCAGTTCGGGAAGGTCTGCGTTTTGGAATAGTCGGTGCCGCTCGCGTCGGTGCCGGCCTGCGCGGGCAGCAAGCCTTCCAGGCGGCGCCAGCTGTTGTTGTAGGAAATGCGTCCGCGGAGGTTGTTGCTGATCTGCGAGTTGACGTTGGCAGTGACGTAGTGGGATGTGTCCTTCTGATCCTCGTCGAAGGTGCCGGCCGACGGGTTGGCGGCGCTCGAGGTGCTGACAGCTCGCTCGGTCTTCGTCAGTGCTGGTTGATACGCGCCGAAGAACCAGGCCCGGTTGCGGGCGATCGGGCCGCCGACGGAGAACGCGGGCTCCATGCGTGTTTCATCGTCTTCGGATACTCAACGTACTCGGCAACCGTCGACGGATTGGTCAGGCTCTGACGCAGCGTCGGACCCGCGCGCCTTCCAGCGAACTGCCCTGGAACTGAAAACCCACTGTCCCGCGATAGTCATTGGTGCCGCTCTTGGTGATGACGTTGACCACGCCGCCCGTGGCGCCGCCGTACTCGGC
>DATMJU010000313.1:0-9748 GCA_035553795.1 Vicinamibacterales bacterium | reverse complement strand
CTGTCGAGCGTAACGAAGTCGGCGTAATCGAACAGCCGTGCGTCCGACAGCGACCGGAGCGTCGTATTGATGAGGCCCCCGCCGAATATCGTCCTGACCGACGCGCTCAGGCCTTTGCATCGCCTGGCGACACGCAGCGCGCCCATCAGGCTGCCGACGAACGGAACCGTCACCGCGACGACATCGGGACGCTGGTCGTGCCAGACGTCCTCCACGAGGGCGTCGATCATGCGGTCCACTAGGGTGGGGGGACCTTCTAATCGCCGCCGCAGCGGCTCGAAGGTGTGCAGGCTCTCGCCAAGCCGCTCAGCGTACGAGATCACGCGGAAGTCGGGATCGCCAGCGTCGCGGATGACACGAGCGACATCCATCAGCATCATGCTCGCCCGATGCCGCACCCTCTCGGTGTCTTCCGCCTCGAAAGGATGACTGGACCCTTCCGCCGTGGTCGCCAACCGCACCTGCTGCCCGGGTGTCAGTTCACCGAGAAGAGCACGGTACCTCTGGACGGTCAGCGCAGTCGCTTCGAGCCGCTCGCGGGGCCGCGTCAGACGTGGAGGAAAGTATCCAGAGCGCGCAGCCCGGAGTACAGCGCCCTCGTCGCGCTGGAGCGCGGCCACGGCCGTCTGAATGGTGTCCTCGTACCGCTCGAAGAGATGAAGGAAGCGGGAGGCCAGTCCCGTCGGCTGCACGCCATCAGCCGTTCGCCGGAGAATCTCGTCACGCACCGCGCGCAATCCGGAAGGCGAGAAGACGCGCAGGAGCAGCTCTAGGCTCACATCGGCTAGGCGCACGTCCACATCCAGCGTCTCGAGGAAGCCGGCGAGGTGCGTGATCGCGGGGTACGGACCCGTGGGATCGGTCAGCGGCGGATTGACGAGCAGAACCCGCATATGCGTCTACAAGGGTGCGAGATATCTCAGTCGCCGCATGACGCTGCCATGGGCGTCGACGATTCGGCCGACCTGCGCGTCGCTCAGAACCGTACGCCACCCGCCGCTGGTGCCTGTCGCAAAGAACGACCCCGTCGAATACTGCGGGCGCTCCCGAAAGTCGAAGTGTCGTTCCTGTGCCTGGAGCGCCTCGAATCGGGAGCGCTCGATGGCCCGCTCCAGACGCGGGCCCTCCACCGGTCTGCCCGAAGCAGCCAGAACTCGTGCGAATTCCACCCGCGGATCCTCGAGCAAGTCCTCGAAGCGAAGCAGGCACAACGGCAGTCCGGAATCGTTGAGCCAACTCATCACGTGGTGGCTCCAAGTCCCGAGCCGCTGCTCGCACTGGGTGGCGCTGACGAGCGACCAGTCTCGGCAGAGCGCATCGACCGCGCCATCCAGCGACATCCCGAAATGCCGGCTGACCGACGGCGCGATATCGAGCGGATTCCGCACCACGTAGATTACCACGCGCGTCACATCCGGCGGAAAGAGCGCCTCGCCTCCGGGCACGCGACTCCAGGCGTCGTGCACCTTCAAGCTGAGAGGCGCATCCGCCGACCTGGCAAGTTCGCGGAACAACCCCGGCCGAAACGTGGCGAGTTCGTCGCTTGTAAACTCCGTCGGCTCGAGCGGTCCACACCGGTCGAACCAAACGAGATCTGCCGCGTTACGGATACTCAGGCGGTTGATGTCGACAGGGCTGTCATTAGTGGCGTCGTAGTTCTCCAGGAACACGCGGACCCACGTATTGCCCGACTTGGGATAGGACGCGAGCCAGGTCAGACTCGACATCGGAAATGGGTCTCGATCGCACCCAGCACCTGATCCAGGCTCTCGAAGCCCTTGGATCGCCTGATGCGCAGCACCTGCCCTTGTCGCGCAAGCGCGGCAACCGTTGGAAAATGTGCCGCATCGAGCCCCAGGCCGGCGACGAGCTTGGGCGCGAAGCGATGCGCGCGGATGGCGGCAACCCGTTCGTGCCCCCGGAGAACATCCACGGTCGGGCTGTCAGTCCGGTCGTAGTCGAGGACGCACACGCCGGCGACCACATGTGGCCCGGCCGCCGCACGTGTCGCCGGGGGAGCAGCGAACGACTGCTTGCGCACGCCGCGCCGGAGCGATATCGCTTGATGCTGCAGCAGCCCAAGTCGGCCGAAGGAATCAGGAAAAAGCTTGAACGAGAACGCCCCGACGTCGACGGCCGCCCCGTACGGCGTGAGCCGCACGGGTGCGATGTCATCGGTGATCAGCTTGTGGCCACGCGCGAGGAGCGAAGCCAGCACGGTGGACTTGCCACGGCCGGAAGCGGCGGCGAACAGAACCGCTCCGGCCGGCAGCAGACACGCCGCGGCGTGCAGCACAAGAGCGCGACGCTGGAGCAGCAGCACGCCGACCGCCACCATCAGGAAGTCCTGAAGCGCCTGGTCGGCATCCTCGCGTTCCGGATGCACGGTAATCGCTCGACCATTTTCAATTAGAAAACGCGCGATGCCGGGATAGCAGAGGAGCACCCGATCGAGCTGCGCCTCGAACGTGAGGCCGGTGAAGCTGGCGTCCTCAAGTCGCGGCGGCAATTCTCCCATTCGGATTGAGGCAGACGGTGGGCCGGTCCCCAGTCGCAGGTCCGGACACTCGAGTTCAGAGTCGAAGGTTACGCCGAATGCCTCGTAGAGCGTGGTGTCGAGCCGTCCTACAGGCATTATCCATAGACCCCGGGTCGCTCGAATTCGCTGAGGAACATCCCAACACTGAGGCCTCGCATGAGGATCATCCTGGCTGCAAGAGTCAGGTACGGATGAGGACCAGTGTCGAGCGCTGCGACAATCTCGCGGCAGTACTCAAGATCGACGCACCGGCGGACAAGCGCAGAGTTCTCCAGTTCCGTCAGGGTTGCTTCCAGTTCGTCGCGGGATGCCCTCAGCCGCGGGACGATGTCCGCCGCTTGCAGGCCCGTCTGCTGATTCATCCGGATGCAATCTGGAAGGACGCCCCGCATGGCCTCACGAAAGATCCATCGGTCCAGTGGGCCTTCCCAAACGTGAGCAGGCAGCGACAGCGCGAAGGTCACCAAAGCCTGATCGTTGGCTGGTTGCCGAACAGCGACACCAAAACTGCCGGCGAACTGGGCCCAGAAGGCTCCACTCCGGGTCGCATACCTGCTGAAGAAGCTCGCACGCCCAGCCGGGGTACCTGCATACGCTTGGTCGGAGAGGGGATCAGCGGCGAGGACGCCACTGAGACCCACATCGCGCGTGAAGCCAACATTAATGGCGGACCGAGCCCTCCACGGCGACCGCCCCAGTTGAAACGTCTCCCAATAGGGCCCGTAAAAACGAGCCAGGCTACGCTTGAAACGTCGCGGCAGAAAAGCGCCAACGGCGTACCGGGCCGCCAGCATCGCTCCCTTACGCCGCAGCATGGTGCGCCAGGTCCAAGCTGGCCCGTTCCAAGACATCGCGTTGTTGCCGCCGTGCCCCATGAGAACCGTCTTGATGCCACGGCGGCGGGCCTCGTCCATGAGCGCCGTCAGCCAGAACGCGTTGCTGGCACCATGGATGGGCTCGCCAGTACGACGCAGCACCTCGCGAATGCCTTGAAGCGGCGTGAAATTACGGGAGGCGACCACAGCGTGCTCGACGTTGGGGAGAGATCGAGCCAGAGCTGAGGCCAGCGGGGCTTCGTCACCGAAGCGGCCGGGGCCTACCCATCCCTCAGTCGGAAAGGCGGGCACCGCGGTTAGGGCCGTCAGACCGCGCCCTTCTTTGCTCAACGCGCGGGCCGCGATTGCCGTAATCGATGTGGAGTCCAACCCTCCAGTGAGCATGGTGCCGATGCGTCCGCTGCCGCCCAGACGCGCTCCGACGGCCGCTGAAAGCTGATTTCGAAGCGTGGCCGCACCGTGGGGGGGATCGAGCGAGACGCGTTCGGCAATCTCCTCGACTTGACTGTACCGCCACCGGCGCGATCCCGCCCCTTGCAGGATGAGGGCCTCGCCGGAAGGAACTCGGAACACACCCTCGTATGTCGTCTCGGACAGGTCCGGCGGGTGCCCAACCAAGAGACGTGCGACCTGCAACTCGTTCGGGCGAATGCCGACCCACGGGAGCGCAAGCAGCGGACGCAGGCGGGTTCCGAAGGCTGCCCGGCCGGCCGAAACCGCCCAGAATAGCGCGCTTATGCCCCAGGTGTCTCGCGCGAGAAACAGCCGGCGGCGGGAAGGAGTCCAAACGGCCATCGCCCAGTCTCCTACGAAGCGATGCACACATTCTTCTCCCCACTGGCCGTACCCCAGTCGGATGAGGTCGCCATGAGTGGTTCCAGGCGGCGCGCCGAGAGCGGCCACGACGTCGTCGTGGTTGGTCAGGCAGCCGGTCGCGATGATCGTGGGCTCGCTACGGGGGCTCGAATCAAGCGCCGCTAGCCGGGGCAACGGCGAAGGCGCTAGGGCGACGCAGCCTGGGCACCGAAGCCACTGGTCTCGCGCATGACCACGCAATGCCAAAGCATCTGACAGTGCCTGAACGTCTTCTTCGGGCGGAACGCCACCATCGGACAGGGCTGCGACGCCGATTAACGGGAGCACAATCTGCGTCAGCCACCCGCCATCGACGCGGCTGCCGCGTCGTTATCACTAGTAGCACCCGCTCCCGTCAGAGTCAGATCCTCTACGGTGCCCCACTTGGCGAGCTTGGGTGCCGAATACGTGAGTCGCGCGGCTTCGGGAGCCGAACGCCCGGCCGATCGAGGATCATCAGACAACGGTCTGGTCATGTTAGTTCCTGGCGAATGTAACGCGGTGGCTAAGTATACACTACCAACGGTCTCGCCGGTGCAGAGGAGTCACGGACGTGCCGGTCAAAAAAAAGGCCAGGGAGGTACTCCCTGGCCCGCGTCTACTCTGCTGCGGTCCGTCTACTGGAGGTACCCAGCGTTCATCGTGCCATCGACGAAATTGTTGTTGATCGCATCGACGGTACTGTTCAGGTCGTTTATAGTGATACCGGTCGGCAGCGCGTCGCCGCCTAGCGCGGCGTTGGCCAGCGCTAGAACCTGCCCCACCGTGTAGCCGGCGAGCTTCCCGGTCTTGACCTTCAGATTCGCAAGTCCAGCGGCCGTCACTCCCGCGCGCGAAAAGTCGACGCTGAGCTGAAGCGCGAGCACCTGTCCAGCAAAGACTCCAGCGTCCGACTTGGTCGGATTGACCGCGCTCGCTTTCAGCGCCGCCGCGGTGCCCCCCTGCGGGAGAAAGTCGCTCACGCTGGATGCGCTGGTGAAGCGAAGCGTCTTAGCGCCGCCGATCTGGACTCCCACCACTCCGTAAACCGCTCCGAAGTTGGCTGCCAGCAGGGCTCCGGGGTTGTTGCCGGAGGGCTTCGAGCCCCAGCCACCCTGAGTTTGCGATCGGAATGGAACGGCCGGCGTCGGCGTCGGCGGCTCCGAACTCGGCGGAGTCGGCGACCCGGGCATGGGGCATAGTCTGCCGCCGTTCCGACTCTCGCCCTCCACGACCTTGAAGTCACCGGAGATCAGCCCAGGCCCGATCGGCTGCGAACAGCTCGTATGAATGACAGTGTTGGCCGCGCCGTTCACCGTCACCGTGATGTTCGGCCCGAGCGTGCCCTGCTTGTCAACACCCGTGAACGAGAAGGTGCCACCCGGCTGAATGATCCCATCGAAGACCACTATGCTCTTATTGCCACCATCCTGCTGGAGCACCTGGATTCGGGCGTTCGTCACGCTTCCGAGGTACTGGAGAGTCAGCGACTTCACCTTGCCGTCGCACACGCTGCACGTCGTAGGTGGCGGCGGCGGTGGGGGCGGTGCTGCAGCAACCGTTACTGTGACGCTTGCCGTATCCGTGGCGCATCCGTCAGAGATACCGTACGAGAACGAGTCGGTTCCGGAGAAGCCCGCGTTGGGAGTGTACGTCACCGTTCCATCAGGATTGACGACGGCCGTCCCGTTAGGAGGCAACGTCACGAACTGGACCGACAGCGGTGTGCCGTCACCATCGGAGTCGTTGGCCAGCACGGGGATGACGACACTCGTCTCGAAACCCGCCGCCGCCACGTCATCGACGGCTTCCGGAGCCTGGTTACCGATCGTCACACTCACCGTTCCCGTCGCGATGGCGCCGCTGTCGTTGGCAATCGTGTACCTGAACGAGTCCGTTCCCGTGTAACCCGGCTTGGGCACGTAGGTCACCGTGCCGTCGGCATTCAGCACCGCCGTCCCGACGAACGGCGACGCGACCTGCACGAGTGTGACCGGCGAGCCATCAGGCAGCCCTGACGAGTCATTGGCTGTGACCGAGAACGTCAAGGAGCCGCACAGAATCGAAATGTGATCGGGCCGGGCCGTTGGCGGCACGGTCTCGCCGGCGACGTAGCCGAAGATCTCCTCGAGGTAGGGCGTCGTCGAAGACAGGGTGAGCCCTGGCCTGAAATTCGAACCCGTCGTCGCGCGGCGGCCGGAGAGCGGACCACCGCTATCGAAATTCGAGGGATCCACCTGAACGCTGTAGGTCCCGGCGGGCTTCCGGAAGAAGAACTCGCCGGCGCTCGTGGTGTAGCCTTCCTGAACCACACCGTGCGAATCGGTGACGACGATCTTGACGTTCGCGATCGGCAACTCGCCTGGATCGGGCAGCCCATTCTCGTTGCTGTCGTACCACACATACCGGCCGAGGCTGAAGAACGCACCCTCTTCCACCGGCGTCCGCGAGGGCGTGAACCCCAGCGTATTGTTGAGAAAACGCCAGAAGTTCAGGTTGTTCATGTCGGCTCCATCCAAGCCGACGGTGTAAATCCCGGCAGGCAACTGGACGGCTTTGCAGTCCATCAGCGCGCGATCAGGGTGGGAATCTGACAGGCATGGTTGCGCGAGGCTGGCACCCGGAGCCACTTTGATCTGAAAGCGCTCCCACTCCGTGTTGCCCGAAGGGTTGAGGTTGACGTAGCTGACACCCGTCGGGTCGGTGACGTCATAGAGGATGCCGGCGCCCATGATGACGTTGCCCGCCGGTGCCGGAGCCAGACGCGTCGGCGGTCTGAACAGGTTGACGTTAATTGCATCCTCGTTCGGATTACCGGTAGAAACGCCGCTCGCGCACACGCCGGTCAGGCCGATCGCGCGCCCCTCCGGCTGGCTGTTCGATTCGAAACCGCCCTCGATCGCGGGAACGTCCGACGGATACGCGGGAGTATCCGGGTCATCGGTATCGACGAGCGTGCACGTCCGGTCGCCATAGTCCATGTCGCCGTCCCAGACGGTCAAATAACTGGCGCCCGATTCCAGCGTGAGCGCGAACGACCAAGAGCCGTCGTATGTGGTCGGCACCTTCCAGTTCGCATTGGTTGGATTGCCGCTCGGGTAGACGATCGACGCCCAGGCGTTGTTGTAGGGCGCGAGAAAGGCAAAGGCCTGCGGGGCCAGCGACATCGTCTGCGACCCGCCAGTACGGACTTTGAACGCGTTCCATCCCCTGTTGGTCAAAGGAGCGATGGCGCTCAGGCGAAGGACGTAGCTGTACCGATCGGATCCCTTTGCGGAGGCAGCGCTTGGGACCTCGATGTCGCACCACTGGTTATCAAGCCAGGACGCCGCGACTGCGTTACCGTAACACTGAATCGGGTCGAGCGTGCTCCACGAATGGAGCGGGCTTCCGCTCGGCGCACCGGTTCTACTGGGATCGGCGAAGAGTTCCAAGAGAAGGCCCGGAGCGGCGGTGTCCACCGTGAAGTTCGGATTCGGGCGATCCCAAATGCCGTTGCGATCTCCGTCGAACAACCCGAATCTCACCGTCGCGGCGAGAGGAGAGGTCGACAGATTGACCAAGACCGACTCGCCACCGAGCGTCGTATTGTCATCGCCCGCGATGACAAGGAACCTCGCGTCAGCCGTCGAGCAGGTCGGAAAACACACGACGTCGTTCGGGGACTGCGTCGGGCCTGACGCCCCCACTCGCGGCGCGCCGCTCGCCGCCGCGAGGAGGCAGGCCAAGCCAAGGGTGGCCGTGAGCCGAAATCGCTGGCGTTTGCGGTTCTTGTCATTCGTCATGGCGTCTCTCATCAACCTGCCGCGGGCGCCGGGTGGCCCGCTGAATACGAGCCGTCGAGCTGCTGGGGGCAGCGGTCGAAACTATATGCCGTGCGCTTCTGTCATGTCAAGTCCCAAGTTGTCGCCGGCCGCGCCGATTCTCCGGCCAAATTCGCCTTCGAAATTGCAGAACTGCAAGCAGTCGGCTCAGCCACCTACAGCAAGTTGACGGGCGCTGGGAATACCTGAGAGGTTCCACGGAAGGCCGGAGGACTTGGGCAGGACACCACGCCGGATCCTTCGCTGACATGACGGCTCCCTCACCGACGTGGTGCTGTCGGTTCTCAAAACGTAGGGACCCTTTCCTGACCGCTTTTTCAAAACCATATTCCCCCCTCTGGCGTGAGGTTTTTCAAAACCTTTCCCCCTACGGGGGCGAGTTTTTCAAAACCTTTCCCCCCTTTCGCCTGATCGCGCGATAGAGGTCTTGGTCCCGGGCCGTTTCCGCGGGGCAGGAGGCCAGGATGTATCGCGAGGTCACGATGATCGAAGTCAGAGAAGTCCTTCGGCTCCGCGGCGCGGGGCTGCCGAAGAAGCGGATCGCCGCCCAGCTCGGACTCGATCCCGGGGACGGCCGCGAGGCGACGGGTGGGCGCTGTGCGGCGAGCATCGTGCCGCCATCGAGCGCTGGCTCGCGGAGGGCCTCCGTCTCACCAAGATTCGCAAGCTGCTCGTCCGGCAAGGGATCCACATTGCTTATCCCACGCTGTGGGCGCCGCTCGGAAACTGGGCCGGTACGCCGCTCGGAAATTAGGCCAGTCTGAGGGCGGTTCATTCTACGTGCTTCTGACCTGACGACGGTAAGACTGCCCTCCAGAGTCGCAGCGCGAGCCGGCCGAGGCCGGCGAGCGCCACACCGTGTTCGGCGGAGATCGACGAGGTGATTCGGCCCGTTCGCGCAACGGACTCATGCCGATGGCTCCTGTCCGCGACGTTTCCGCATTCGGTAGCTCTTGCCCTTCGTGGTGATGACGGTCGCGTGATGCGCGAGCCGGTCCAGCAGCGCGGTCGTCAGCTTCTCGTCGCCGGCAAACACCGTCACCCATTCGGCAAAGGCCAAGTTGGTCGTGACGACCGTCGCGCGCCGCTCGTAGCGGTCCGTGATCAGATTGAAGAGCAGCTCGCCCCCGATGCGGTCGAAGGGGACGAAACCCAGCTCGTCGATGATGAGCACGTCGGCGCGGAGGAGGCGGTGCTGGAGCCTGGTGAGCTCGCGTGCGTCGCGCGCTTCGACGAGCTGCCGCACCAGATCGGCGGCGCGTGTAAAGAGCACGCGCCGCTTCTGCTTGGTCGCTTCGACGCCGAGCGCGATCGCGAGATGCGTCTTTCCGGTGCCGATCGGCCCGGCCAGAATCAGATTCTCGGGCGCTGTCACCCACGCACCACGCGCGAGCGCGTGGATCTGGGTGGCGTTGACGCCGTCGGCCGCGGGGAAATCAAACGCATCGAGCGTCTTGATCTCCGGAAAGCGCGCCTCCCGGAGGCGCTGCCGGATCACCGATTCGTGGCGCGACGTCAGCTCGGCGCTCAGCACCTCATGCAGATAGTCTTCATGGGGCCAGTGCGCGTCGCGCGCCTGGCGGGCGGCGGCTTCAAAGACGCGCGCGATGCCTGGGAGCTTCAGCGCGCGCGTCTGCGCGATGATGAGATCGCGGGTGACGACGCGCGCGCTGAAGCTCCCAGGCATCGCGCGCGTCTTTGAAGCCGCCGCCCGC
>DATMJU010000312.1:0-6474 GCA_035553795.1 Vicinamibacterales bacterium | reverse complement strand
AGCTGGTCCACCATGGTGTTGATGGTGTTCTTCAGCTCCAGGATCTCGCCCTTGACGTCCACCGTGATCTTCTTGGAGAGGTCGCCCGCCGCCACCGCCTTGGTCACGTCCGCGATGTTTCGCACCTGGGACGTGAGGTTGCCGGCCATGAAGTTCACGTTGTCCGTGAGGTCCTTCCAGGTGCCGGCCACGCCGGGAACGTCGGCCTGCCCGCCCAGCTTGCCCTCGGTACCCACTTCACGCGCCACGCGCGTCACTTCGGAAGCGAACGATCGCAGCTGGTCCACCATGGTGTTGATGGTGTTCTTCAGCTCCAGGATCTCGCCCTTCACGTCCACGGTGATCTTCTTGGACAGGTCACCGGCCGCCACGGCCTTCGTCACGTCGGCGATGTTCCGCACCTGCGAGGTCAGGTTGCCGGCCATGAAGTTCACCGACTCGGTCAGGTCCTTCCACGTGCCGGCCACGCCTTGCACGTCGGCCTGGCCGCCCAGCTTGCCTTCGGTACCGACTTCCTTCGCAACGCGCGTGACTTCCGCCGCGAACGACGACAGCTGGTCCACCATCGTGTTCACGGTGTTCTTGACGTCGAGGATTTCGCCCTTGACGTCTACCGTGATCTTCTTTGAGAGGTCGCCCTTCGCGACCGCGGTCGTCACCTCAGCGATGTTGCGCACCTGAGACGTCAGGTTCGCGGCCATGCCGTTGACGTTGTCGGTGAGGTCTTTCCAGGTGCCGGCGACGCCCTTTACGACGGCTTGGCCGCCGAGCTTGCCCTCGGTACCGACTTCGCGGGCCACGCGCGTCACTTCCGACGAGAACGTGCTCAACTGCGCCACCATCGTGTTCACGACCTTGGCGGTGCGCAGGAACTCGCCCGTCAGCGGGCGGTCATCAATCTCGAGCGACATCGTCTGTGTCAGGTCGCCCTTCGCAACGGCGCCGATGACGCGCGCGACTTCGGTGGTGGGCTGCACGAGGTCCGAGACCAGCGTGTTCACCGATTCGATGGCGGTGCTCCAGGCGCCTTCCGCCTGTGGCAGTTGCGCGCGCTGCTTGACGTTGCCGGCCTTGCCGACGACCGCGCTCAACCGCTCGAGCTCCTTGACCAGGCGCTCATTGCGCTCGATCGTGGTGTTGAGGGCGTCGCAGATCTTTCCGGCCAGACCAGTCCGGTCGTCAGGCATGCGGACTGTGAAGTTGCCTCGCTGGTAGTCGGCGAGCACGCCGAAAAGCACTCGGTGATCGAGCGTATCCGTTCCTGCGCCATCGTTTACTGGCGCGCGCGACTTGCGTGGCGTGCCCTTGCGGGTCATGTGCATAGCCAACCTCGTTTATCCGAAACTCGGCCTTTCATGCAAAGAGCAGTCCCGCCTATTTCGACGCTTTTTGCACCTGAGCTACCTCGAATGGGCATCAGATTACACACATTACCGCTGGGGTGGGTAACTGCAGGGATCAGGGATCAGGGATCAGGGATCGGGGCCTACGGGGCCTACGGGGCCTCACCGGTTGCTCAACATGGGATCCTGAAATTCCGTGAATCACGCGCAACTTCCCTGATCCCTGATCCCCGATCCCTCTGATCCCCGTTCCCCGCCCGGCAGGCTTTTTGAAGTCATGGTCCCCGTCGGGCGTATGGCCCGTAGGAGGACCGATGAGTTTGAAGAACGCTTATCTCGCAGTTGCTTTGCTGAGCGGAATCGCCCTGGCGGCCTGCGACAACACCGCTGCGGGCGTCAAGAAGGACGCTGAAATCAACGCTGACAAGGCGGCCACCGCCGCCGATCGAGCCGAAGACAAGGCTGCACCCGCCGCGCGCGAAGCGGCTGCGGACACCAGGGAAGCCGCTCGCGAAGCGGGCAGCGCGACCGCTGCCGCGATCGAAACGATCGACGTGAAGTCGGCGCTGATGGCCGACCGCACGGTGGATGCGAGCCACATCAACGTGGACACCTTCCACGAGACGAAGACCGTCGTGTTGAAGGGTTCAGTGAAAACGGCGACTCAGCGCGACGAAGCGGCTCGCATTGCCGCCGCCGAAGCGCCGAGCTACCGCATCGACAACCAGCTGCGCATCGTCCCGAATCCATAGGTGAATGACATGAATGAAGACATCCTGCAGGGCAAGTGGGCTCAGCTCAAGGGCAAGGTCAAGGAGCAGTGGGGCAAGCTGACCGACGATGAGATCGATCAGCTGGACGGAAGGAAGGACCAGCTCGTCGGCAAAGTCCAGGAGCGATACGGCATTGCCCGTGATCAGGCCGCTCGCGACGTCGACAACTGGCTGAACAATACGTCGTCCACGTACTAGCTCCAACTGTTAACTGTCGACTTTTGACTGTCGACTGTCGACTGGGTATCTGGGGGTCGCCGGGGGCGGTGCGAACGCACCAGCCTCCGGCGTTTTTTGCGTACGCCAGCTTAGCCTTTACGGCCGCACGGTGGTGATACTGTGTTGCGGTCAATGCTCTCCCCTTCCATTGCATTCAACTTCATCACTTTCTGCTTCATCGCGGCCGCAGCATTTGCACAATCTCCAGCGCCCACCCAGACCCAGCTCGCCGAACTAAAGAAACTTTCTATTGAAGAGCTGGCCGCCACGGACATTACGGGATCAGGCAGGCGACCGGAGCGTCTCGATCAAGTAGCTTCGGCCGTGACCGTCATCACCAGCGATGACCTGCGCCGATACGGCGTGATGACGCTCCCTGACGCACTGAGACTCGCTGACACCTTGCACGTCGCTCAAGTGGCGGGCGCTGGGTACGCCATCAGCATTCGTGGATTCAACATCACCACCGCCAACAAGCTGCTGGTGATGATTGATGGCCGCACCGTCTACTCCCCGGTTTTCTCCGGAGTGTTCTGGGAAGCCCAGGATCTGGTGATCGCCGATATCGAGCGAATCGAAGTCGTTCGCGGTCCGGGCGGCACGGTCTGGGGAGCCAATGCGGTGAATGGCGTCATTCACGTCATCACGAAGAACGCGGCCGACACACGCGGCACGTTGGTGAATGCGGCAATCGGGACCGACGGCCGGGGGCCTTTTGCGATCAGGCATGGCGGTCGTTTCGGCGCCGCAGGCTCCTACCGCGTCTATGGGAAAGTGCGGTTTGACGACGCGGCCACGTTGCTGAGCGGTGGCAGCGCCGGCAACGCACACGACTTTGGCCAGGCCGGATTCCGTATTGAATCCGACCGCAGCGGCAACAACTTCCTCGTGGTGCAGGGCGATGTGTTCGAGGGCCGAAGCGACCTCGGGCAGAACGTCGACCGCTCCATCACATGGCGCGGCGCGAACCTCATGACGCGATGGACCCATCGCAGCGACAACGGCGCGGAGACGATCGCCCAGGCCTACTACGACCATTTCTACCGCCGGGTACCCGTGCAGTATCGCGGTGTCTTGCACACCCTTGATGTCGATGTGCAACATCAACGCACCCTGCCTCGAACCACCCTCGTGGTCGGCGGCGGTTATCGCAACTACAGGGGCGACGATCTGGGAGATGGGCCGGGGTTCTTCTTCGAGCCGCGGGAGCGCGTGTCACATCGGTCGAACCTGTTCGGTCAGGCCGAAGTGCGCGTCACCAACAACCTCTTTCTCACTGGCGGCATCAAGGTCGAGCACAACGAATTCACGGGCGCCGAAGCACAGCCCAGCGCCTCTGCGCGATGGACGGCCGGCACCCAAACACTCTGGGCCTCGTTCGGGCGATCGGTGCGCGTGCCGACGCGATTCGATACCGACTTGCGGTTCCGAGTTCCCAACAGCGACCGAATCGCGCTGACGGGAAGCGCCGACTTCCGGAGCGAGTCGGTCAAAGCGTACGAGGCCGGTTATCGAAGGAGATTCGGCAGCCGAGTGTCAGTCGACCTGGCCGGCTTCGAGAATCGGTACGACCACCTCCGCAGCCAGGAGGTCCCCGTGCCGCCAATTCCGATCCGGCTGATGAACATGATGAACGCCGTCACGCGCGGCGCCGAGGTTTCTGCGAAGGCGGACGTCGCCTCGTGGTGGCAAGTGGGCGGCGGGTACGCCTATCTGTGGAAGCGCGTCACGTTCGACCCTGGCAGCACCGATCGCACGGGCGGCGCTCCTGAAGGTAACGACCCGAGGCACATCGTGAAATTGCGATCGCACATCGATATTGGCGATCGGATCGAACTCGACGCTTTTTACCGCCACATCGGCGCGCTGCCCGCCCCAGTGGTCGCCGGGTACACCGAGGTCGACGTGCGCCTGGGATACCGCGTCCGAAGCGGATGGGAGCTGGCTCTGGTGGGCACCAACCTGTTGCACGACAATCACCTCGAGTTCCGCGGCGGGACGCCTCCCCAGGTGTACGAACGCGGCGTCACCCTGCGCTCGACATGGCGGTTCTAGGAGGCCACCCGCTTTGGGCCGCCGCGCTGGTGGTGGGGTGTCTCGCTCAGGCCACCACGGCATTCGCGCAAGCGCCTGCCCCGCTCGAGGCGAATGTCAAAGCGGTCTTTCTCTACAACTTTGCGAAGTACGTGACGTGGCCAGGCACCGGTAAGATCGGCGAACGAAGCCCGGCCGAGATTCGCATCTGTGTCACCGCCAACGATGGGTTCTTCAACCTGCTCAAGACGGCGGTCCAGGGTGAGGATGTTGATGGCAGGCCGTTGCTGCCGGTCGCGCTTGATGGCCTCGATGCGGCGCGCACCTGCCAGATCCTCTACGTCGGCGATACCAAGAGTCCGGACGCGCGCGCCTGGCTGAGCGCCGTTCGAGGGCGCCAGGTCCTCACCGTTGGTGATGGAGATACGACCCAGGACGTGGTCATTGCGTTCGTCCGCGATAGCAATCGCGTCCGGTTCGACATCAACCGCGCCGTCGCCGCACGCCACAGTCTCAACGTCAGCTCGAAGTTATTGCGGCTCGCGCGGCAAGTGAGGGACCGGTGATACTGAACCGGCTCTCCATTCGCCAAAAGCTGACGGCGCTGCTGATGATGATCAGCGCCGCCGTGCTGGCCCTCGCCATCACCGCGTTTGTCACGTGGGACTTCTACAGGTTCCGCGCCGACCTGCATGCCGATCTGTCCACCCAGGCGCAGGTTCTTCTGAATAATGCCGCTGCGGCGGTGACGTTCAACGACGTCGAAGCGGCGGTCGAGACACTGGGGATGCTCGAGATCCATCCCCACACGCAGTTGGCGTGCCTCTACCTCCCCACCGGTGAGCTGTTCGCTGAGCGCTCCTTCCGTACGCCCGCCGACACTTGTCCGCCGAGCGCCACGCCCGGGGTGAGCTTCGCGCCCAATCGCATGTTCGTCACCGAGCGGCTGTCGCGTGGCCGCGACCTCGGCACCGTGCTGACGATCGGCATCGACCTCGAGGGGCAGCGGGCGCGCCTCAGGGCGCAAGGCATCGCCATGGCCGCCATCGTCGCGGTCGGCATGCTGATATCGCTGCTGTTGTCGTCGGTCCTGCAGCGCATCATCGGCACGCCGATTAGCGACCTCGCGCGAACGGCGCGTGAGATCGGCGATCGGGGCGACTACAGCCTGCGCGCCAAACCCGGTGCGGAGGACGAGATCGGCGTCCTGGTGCAGTCCTTCAACCAGATGCTCGACGAGATCGAGTCCTCGCAGCGCGAACGCGCCGAGCTGCTCGATCGCGAACAGCAAGCCAATCGGCTGAAGGATGAATTCCTCGCGACGCTGTCACACGAGCTGCGCACGCCGCTCAACGCGATCGTCGGCTGGGTGCACCTGCTGCGCCGCAATCAACTGCCGCCCGAAGAAGTCGCGCACGCGCTGGAACGTATCGACCGCAACGCGCACGCGCAGGCGCGCCTGGTCCAGGACCTGCTCGACGTGTCGCGCATCACCAGCGGCAAGCTGCTGCTCGACATCAGAGAGATCGACCTGCAGACGGTCGCCACCAACGCGCTTGATGCGTGCCGACCCGCGGCCGACGCCCGCCAGGTCACGCTGGTGTGCCACTGCGACGGCTCGTTCCCCACCATGGGCGATCCCGATCGCCTGCAGCAAGTGCTGTGGAACCTGATCACCAACGCGGTGCGATTCACGCCGGCGCACGGCACGGTGACCGTCACTCTCTCGCGCGCCAACGACACCGACCTGATCGAAGTGCGCGACACCGGCGCCGGCATCGAACCCCACTTCCTGCCGCACATGTTCGAACCGTTCCGGCAGGCCGACGCCGCGAGCACGCGCGCGCACGGCGGTCTCGGCATTGGCCTGACGATCGTCCGTCGCCTGACCGAGATGCATGGCGGCACGGTGTCAGTGACCAGCGAAGGCATCGGCAAGGGCGCCACGCTGACGGTCGCGCTGCCGGTGCGCCGGCCCACGCCGACGCTGCACACCGCGGCGGTGCAGCGGCCGAGAGTCGGCTCGCTGACCAGAGCCAACGTGCTGGTGGTGGAAGACGATCGCGACACGCTCGACATGCTGACGTCGACGCTGACCCTGGCCG
>DATMJU010000311.1:0-10992 GCA_035553795.1 Vicinamibacterales bacterium | reverse complement strand
ATCTTCGACGATGCGGTGGTCGGCACGCCGGCCGTGCACATGTTGTCTTTGATCGCGACGGGCACGCCGTGCAGCGGGCCGGTGGGCGGGCCGGCATCCAGCGCGCGTGCTCGCTCGAGCGCGCGTTCCGCCATGACCGTGTTGAAGGCGGAGAGCTTCGGCTCCAGTGACGTGATGCGCGCGAGCGACTCTTCGACCGCGGCGACGGCGCTCGTTGCCCGCCCGCCGGAGCCCTGGCGTGGATGGCTCATCCGATCACCCGCGGCACTTTGAAGAGTCCTGCCTCGGTCGACGCATCCGGCGCGTTGCCGAGCAACTGCGCGCGCGTCAGCGTGGGTCCCGGAACGTCGTCACGATCGACCGGCCGGTTGAGGACCTGCGAGGTGGGCTCGACGCCGGTGGTGTCGAGCTCGCGAATCTGTTCAACGTAGGTCAGGATGTCGCCGAGCTGTCGCGTGAACAAGTCCAGTTCCTCGCTCGAAAGCTCGAGGCGGGCCAGGTCCGCGATGCGCTGCACGTCTTGTTTGCTAAGGGTGGACAAGATTGAAGGATATCAGTTGCCAGTTACCACTGGCCAGTTGGCAGTTTAGTTGCCAGTTGTCAGTTGAGTTATGAGTTGCCAGTTTGCAGAGCAATGAAGTTCCCCTCGTCGAGGAGCCAGCAGTCGCCGGTGAATCCGCTGCCGGCAACCTGGGCGCGGAGGGCTGGAAGGGCCGTGGCGCGGTCGTAGCGAATCGACAGGTGATGGAGGACGAGCGTCTTGACGCGGGCCCGGCGCGCGACGTCGATCGCTTCTTCGGTTGTCGCGTGGATGGGTTCGCGCCGGTCCGGCTCATTGAGGAACGTGGCGTCGTGCACGAGGAGGTCGGCGTCGGTGACGAGCGCCGGATCGATCGGCATCGCATCGCCCGAGTGCGCAAAGACGATGTGACGCACGTCTTCGAGCAGGGCGTCGCGGGTGCCTTGCCGGGCTGCCGCCTCGATTTCGGCTTGTGACAGCGCGGCGAATTCCGGTCTCAATCGCTTGCGCGTCTCAACCACGCGATAGCCAAGCGCGGCTTCATGTTCGGTGTGGCGGACGGCGAACGCTTCGAGCTGCTTGCCCTTGCCGATCGGGTGCGATGTGCCGTTGGTTGCGGCAATCCAGTTGAGCGGAAACACCACGCCCGCGTAGGCCGTGCCGAGCAGTTCGCGCGCGGCCTGCACGCCTCGGGAGCCCTCGGGATAGAGGATGGTCAAAGCCTTGTCGGTTGCGCCCTTGCCGAACCGGCGAGCGGCAACCAGGCCGGGTATCCCGAGCACGTGATCCGAATGCCCGTGCGTGATGGCGAGCACTGACGGCGAGAAGACGCTGGAGCCCAGCTCGATCTGCAAACCCTCGCCCGCATCGATCAACAACTGCAACGGCTTGTGCCACAGCCAGTTGGAATACATGCCGCGGCTGAAACCCCTCAACGAATCCTGCATCTGACTCTTATTGTGGCTCCTCCCCGGATTTGCCAGTAGCTGGCACTTGTTCGTATAGTAGGGATTCGCCTTTTCTACGTCTTCCAGGTTCTATCCACGTCCATGAGTCTCGTTATGACCACCGCCCGTTCTTCCCGTCCAGCGCGACCGTTCTTCGCTTTTTATTCGCTGATGAGTTTGACCCTGTTGACCGTCGCGTGCGGAGGAGGCAACGGCGCCGAACAGGCTGCCGGACCTCCCGGCGGTGGCATGCCGCCGATGCCGGTGGAAGTGGTGACGCTGGCCGCCAAGCCGGTCGAGCAGTCGTCCGAGTTTGTCGCGACGTTGAAGTCGCGCCGCTCGACGACGATTCAGCCGCAGGTCGAAGGCTTCGTCACGCGCGTCGCGGTGCGTTCGGGCCAGAACGTGAGCCGCGGCGACCTGCTGTTCGAGATCGACTCGGCGCCCGAGCAGGCCGCGATGTCGTCGATGCAGTCGATGCGGCCGATGCGCGAATCGGAGGTCGAGTTTGCGCGGCAGCAGGTGGCCCGCAACAAGACGCTGCTCGAGGCCGGCGCGATCAGCCAGCGCGAAGTGGAGCAATTCGAGGCGCAGTTGCGCGCCGCCGAAGCGCAGCTCAAGGCGCTGGACGAGCAGCTCAAGCAGCAGCGCAGCCAGCTCAATTACTACCGCGTCACCGCGCCCAGCGCGGGCACGGTGGGTGACGTCCCGATTAACGCCGGAGATCGGGTCACGCGCGCGACCGTGATGACGACGGTCAATGAGAACGATGCGCTCGAGCTCTATATCAACGTGCCGGTGCAGCAGGCGCCGAGCCTGAAGCCCGGCCTCGACGTCCGCCTCGTGGACGATCGCGGACAGGTACTGGCGACCAACAAGATCTCCTTCGTGTCGCCGACCGTGGACACGGCGACGCAATCGGTGCTCGCCAAGGCGCAGCTCGTGGAAGGCCGCGGCCAGTTCCGCGCCGATCAATTCGTGCGCGCCCGCGTGGTGTGGACCACGGCGCCCGGCCTGACCTTGCCAGTGACCGCGGTGACGCGCGTCAACGCGCAGTTCTTCGCCTTCGTGGCCGAGAAGAGCGCCGACGGCATGGTCGCCAAACAGAAGCCGGTTCAGCTCGGCGAGATCATCGGCAACGAATACGTGGTGCAAAGCGGCCTGCAGCCGGGCGAGCAGTTGATTGTCGGCGGTCTCCAGAAGATCCGCGACGGCGCTCCCGTGATGCCGGCCCCACCAGCCTCACCTGCCCAACCAGCCTCACCTGCCGGACAGAAGTCATGATTGCCGACGTCTTCATTCGCAGACCGGTCCTGTCGACGGTCTGCTCGCTGCTGATCATCCTTGCGGGCGCGGTGTCGATTCCGACGCTGCCGATTGCCCGCTATCCCGAACTCGCGCCACCGGCGGTGACGGTGTCGGCGTTCTACACCGGCGCCAACGCCCAGGCGGTGGAGAGTGCCGTGACCACGCCGCTCGAGCAGGCGATCAACGGCGTCGAGGGCATGATCTACATGACCTCGTCGAGCACCAACAGCGGCTTCGCGTCCATCAACGTGACGTTCGACGTGGACCGCGACCAGGATCTCGCGGCGGTGGACGTGCAGAACCGCGTCAACCAGGCGCTCGGCCGGATGCCGGCCGAGGTGAGGCAGAACGGCATCTCGGTCACCAAGGTATCGACGGGCTTCATCGGCGGCCTCGGGTTCTTCTCCAAGGACAACCGCTACTCGAGCCTGTTCATCAGCAACTACATCGACCTCTACATCCGCGACGCGATCAAGCGCGTGCCCGGTGTCGGCGACGTCATCGTGTTCGGCGAACGCAAGTTCGCGATGCGGCTGTGGCTGGATCCGAACAAGCTGGCGAGCCGCAACATCACCGCCGCCGACGTGCTCGGCGCGCTGCGCGAGCAGAACGTGCAGGTCGCCGCGGGCGCGCTCGGCGATGCGCCGGCGCCGGCCGATCAGCAATACACCCTCAGCGTCCGCGCCATGGGCCGGTTGTCCGAGGCGCCGCAGTTCGAGGACGTGGTGGTCAAGGCCGGCGCGGATGGCGCGATGGTCCGCATCAAGGATGTCGGCCGCGTGGAGCTTGGCGCCGAGACCTACGCGTCGAACCTCCGTTTCCTCGGCCTCGAAGCCCAGGGGATCGGCATTTCGCTGCTGCCGTCCGCCAACGCCATCGAGGTGTTCCAGGGCGTGGTGGCGGAGATGGATCGGCTGAAGCAGAACTTCCCGCCGGGTCTCGAATGGCAGGTCGCGTTCGACAACGTCGTCGTCGTGCGCGAATCGATCGTCGAGGTGCTGTGGACGCTGCTGGAAGCAATCGGCCTCGTCATCCTGGTGATGTTCGTGTTCCTGCAGAACTGGCGGAGCACGATCATCCCGGCGATCACGATTCCGGTGTCGCTGATCGGCACGTTCGCGTTCATCAAGCTGTTTGACTTCTCGATCAACGTGCTGACGCTGTTCGGCATCGTGCTCGCCACCGGCATCGTCGTGGACGATGCGATCGTGGTGATCGAGAACATCGAGCGGCACATGCACGAGTACAAGAAGAGCGCGCGCCGCGCCGCGGTCGATGCGATGCGGGAGGTGTTCAGCGCGGTGGTCGTGATCGGCATCGTGCTGGTCGCGGTGTTCGTGCCGGTGGCGTTCTTCCCGGGCGTGACGGGCCGGCTGTATCAACAGTTCTCGCTGACGATCGCGTTCGCGGTGGTGTTGTCGGTGTTCAACGCCGTGACGCTGGCGCCGGCGCTGGCGGCGCTGCTGCTCGACAAGGAGACCCAGGCGAAGGGGCGCTTCTTCACCTTCTTCAACCGGATGGTCGACAAGGGCACCAACGCCTACGTGGGCTTGCTGCGCGGCGCGCTGCGCCTGCGCGTGGTGATGATCCTGGTGTTCGCGGGCGGCCTGTTTGCGACGTGGTCGGTCTTCCAGGCGGTGCCATCGTCGTTCGTGCCGCAGGAGGACGAAGGCTATTTCATGTGCATCGTGCAGGCGCCGGCCGGCGCCTCGCTCGAGTACACGACGGAGATCGCGAAGAAGGCGGAGCAGATCATCTACGCCGACAAGGATGTCGCGGCGGCCTTTGCGGTGATGGGCTTCAGCTTTGGCGGTCCCGCGCCCAACAACGGCATGATCTTCGTGCGCCTCAAGGACTACGAGGAACGCAGGAATGCGGACCAGTCGCTCAGTGCGGTGTTGCAGCGCCTGAGCGGCCCGCTGTTCATGATCCCGGGAGCGATCGTCGCGGCGTTCCCGCCGCCGTCGATCCAGGGCCTCGGCACGTTCGGCGGCTTCCAGTTCGAAGTGCTCGATCAGACCGGCTCGACCGACATCACGCCGCTGGCCAACGCCACGTTCGGCATGATGGGCGCGGCCAACCAGAGCGGCAAGGTGATGGGTGCGTTCAGCCAGTTCCGCGCCGACGATCCGCAGCTGATTGTCGACATCGATCGCGACAAGGCGCGCAGCCTCGGCTTGCCGCTTCGCGAAGTGACCGATGCGCTCCAGGTGTTCCTGGGGTCGCAGTACGTCAACGACTTCGACTTCAATAACCGCGCGTATCGCGTTTACGTGCAGGCGGATCAGCGGTTCCGCGCCAGCCCGACGAACCTGAAGCAGCTCTACGCGCGCGCGCAGAACGGCGACATGATCCCGCTCGACACCGTCGTGCGGCTGAGGGAAACCACGGCGCCGCAGGTGATCAGCCACTTCAACCTGTTCCGCTCGGCGGAGATCACCGGCAATCCAGCGCCGGGCCAGAGTTCGGGTCAGACGCTGCAGGCGATGGAAGAGCTCGCCCGACAGAACCTGCCGCCCGGCTTCGACTTCGCGTGGGCGGGGCAGTCGCTGGAAGAGCGGCGTTCAGGCGCGCAGGCCGGGTTGATCTTCGGCTTGAGCCTGTTGCTGGTCTACCTCGTGCTGGCAGCGCAGTATGAGTCGTTCATCCTCCCGTTCATCATCCTGCTGGGTGTGCCGCTCGCGGTGTTTGGCGCGCTCTCGGCGCAGTTGTTGCGCGGCTTCAACAACGACGTGTTCTGCCAGGTCGGTCTCGTGCTGCTGGTGGGTCTCGCCGCGAAGAACTCGATCTTGATCGTCGAGTTCGCGGAGCAGCTGCGCGAGCAGGGGCGGTCGATCGTCGATGCGGCGCTCGAATCGGCGCGTATCCGGTTGCGGCCCATCCTGATGACGTCGCTCGCGTTCATCCTCGGCGTGATGCCGCTGGCTTTGGCCGAGGGCGCCGGCGCCGCCTCGCGCAACTCGGTCGGCACGGCGGTCGCGGGCGGCATGATCGCGTCGACGTTCCTGTCGATCTTCTTCATTCCGGTGCTCTACGTGGTCATTCGCTCGATCGCGCCGGGCAGGGCGCATCGCGATCGGGATGATGAGGCGGGGGAGGCGGGTGCGACGGGTGCGACGGGTGCGACGGGTGCGACGGGTGCAGCGCCCGTGGTGACGGGCATTGTGCTCGCTATTGGACTTGGCCTGGCTACACCAGCATTTGCTTTCGCCTCCGCGGCGCAGCCGCTACGGCGCGACCACGCCGTAGCTCGCGAAGCGAGCGCAGGCGGGCAAGACCCAAGACCTAAGACCCAAGACCCAGGCCCCAAGACCCAAGCCCCCGTCGAGACCGTCACCTTCGACGAAGCGATCGCGCGCGCGTTGGAGAAGAACCCGACCGTGGCCATTGCGGCGACGAACATCCTGCGCTCGGAGTCGCTGCTCGATCAGGCGCGCGCGGCGGTCCGGCCTCGCGTCACCGGTGCCGTCAACAACACCACGCTCGATAGCGGGCGCTCGTTTGGCGACCAGACGGTGCAGCCGCAGAACCAGTGGTCGTTTGGCGTGAATGCGTCGATGCCGGTGCTCGCGGCGGCGCAATGGGCGGCGCGCGCGCAGGCGATGGACCAGGTGGAAATCGCGCGTCTGTCGGTGACGGACACGCGGCGTCAGATCGCGGTGGCTACGGCCTCCGCGTATCTGGCGGTGATTGCGCAGAAGCGGCTGGTGGACGTGAACCGCACGGCGATCGAGACGGCCCGCGGCCAGCTCGATTACAACACCAGGCGCCGCGAGGGCGGCGTCGGCAGCCGGCTGAACGAGTTGCGATCGAGCCAGTTGCTGTCCGCCACCGAATCGCAGCTCGAAGGATTGCTGCTCAACGTGCAGCGCGCACAGGAAGCGCTCGGCGTGCTGCTGGCGGCCAACGGCCCGGTCGACGTGAGCGGCGAGCCGGCGTTCGAGATTCCGACTGAACGCGCCGAGAGCGAGTGGCTGCCGAATCGCCCGGATATCAAGGTGTTCAGCGCGCAACGCGCCGCCAACGAGCGCGTGCTCAATGACAGCCGCCTCGACTGGTGGCCGTCGGTGACCGCATCGACGACGCCGCAGTACATCGCGCCGGCCGGGATCTTCCAGCCGTCACGCACGTGGTCGTTGTCGTTTCAATTGTCGCAGCCGATTTTTGACGGTGGTCAGCGGCGGGCGTTCAGGAAGCAGCGCGACGCGCTGTTCCAGGCGTCGACGTTGTCATTGGAACAGGCACAGATTGAAGCGCGGTCGGAAGTGCGCATCGCCCGGGCCGCCGTTGAGGCGCGCGAGCGGGCGCTGGCCGCCGCACGGCGCGGGGCGCAGACGTCGAACGAAGTGCTGAAGATCACCATCATCGCGTTCGACGCCGGCTCGACGACCAACATCGAGGTGATCGATGCGCAACGCTCGGCCCGCGACCAGGAATCCCTGGTCGCTCAGGCCGAAGATGCGGTGAGGCAAGCGCGCCTTGAATTGCTGGTCGCCCTGGGAGTGTTTCCCAGGTAGTCAGGTCGTCAGGTTGTCAGGTTGTCAGGTAGTCGGACTACTGAATGGCGAGGACTTCGATCTCGAAGATCAGCGTCGAGTTCGCCGGAATCTGGCCGTTTGCCTGGTTGCCGTATCCCAGGTTGGGCGGAATCACGACTTTGCGGACGCCGCCGACCTGCATGCCCAGCACGCCCTGGCTGAAGCCAGCGATCACACCGCTTCCCACGGTGAAGCTGAAGGTGCCCGCGTCGAACTGGGTGCCCTTGTTGTCGGCGGCTGACGTGCTGTAGAGCCATCCCGCGTAGCGCACGGATATCAGGCGTCCTGCAGTCACCGCGGCGCCGGTGCCGGCTCGCAGATCCGTTGTTGAGAAGGGCACGCTGCCAGGCGTCGGTGCCGTTCCGTTATCGCCGCCACATGCGCTCACGCAGAGCGCCAATGCAAAGAACATCGCGATCAATTTCATCCAGTAAGGCTAGCAGGCCAACGGGCCAGCCGGCTAGCTGCGAGTCGCCCCGCTAGCTTGCCAGCCCATCTGATTTCCTTTGGTGTCCCATAAGGAAACTTAAGGTCTCTGTTTGCAACAGTTTGTCATTGACAGGCGGTGGCGGCAGGTTTAGCCTGCCCCCGTCGACGACCGGTGGGAAGACCTGTCGCTTTCGGCCTGATGGCCCGATCGCCTGATGGCCTGCTTGGCCTGTATTCGAGAGGGGAACAGCATGGCGCGAAGAATTACCAGGACGTGGCTCGCGTTCGCGGGAGCGATGCTCCTGTCGTCCGCGGCGTACGCCCAGAGTGCAATTATCGGCGTGGTGAAAGATTCATCGGGCGCCGCAATGCCCGGTGTGACGGTCGAAGCGTCGTCCGACGTCTTGATTGAGAAGGTCAAGTCCGCAATCACGGACGGCGACGGCGCGTACCGGATCGCTGACCTTCGTCCCGGAACCTACAGCGTCACGTTCTCGCTGACCGGCTTCAAGACGTTCAAGCGTGACGCCCTGCAACTGCAATCGGAATTCACCGCGACGGTGAACGCGGAGCTGGGTGTCGGGTCGCTCGAAGAGACGATCACCGTCACCGGCTCCTCTCCCGTCGTTGACGTGACATCGACAGCCAAGGCGTCGGTGCTCAACCGCGAAGCGATCGACCTGATTCCGACCGGCCGCAGCATCCAGGGCCTCGGCCAGCTGGTGGTGGGCGTCAGCCTGAATCTGCCCGACACCGGCGGCGCGCGCGCGATGCAGCAGACCTACATGTCGACGCACGGCATGTCGACCGCCAACACCACGGTGCTGGTGGATGGACAAATGACCAACGGCCTGCAGGGCGATGGCGCGATCCAGAGCTACTACAACGACGCGATGAACGCCGAAATGAGCTACCAGACGGCGGCGATCGGCGCTGAGACGTCGTCCGGCGGCGTGCGCCTCAACATGATTCCGCGAGAGGGCGGCAACCGGTTCAACGGCGACTTCAAGGCCTCGTATCGCCCGGGCAGCTGGCAGTCGAGCAACCTCACCGATCGCCACCTGGCCAAGAATCTGACGTCCGGCAACGCCATCGATCGCATCATCGACTACACCGCGTCGCTCGGGGGCCCGATCAAGAAAGACAAGCTGTGGTTCTTCACCTCGGCCCGCTATTTCTCGGTCAACAACTTCATTGCCAACACGGTGATGGACGACGGCACCCAGGGGATTGACGACCAGTTCATCAAGAACGCAATGGCGCGCCTGACGTGGCAGGCGACGCCGCGCAACAAGTTCTCGGGCTATTTCGACGAAATCGACAAGTACCGCGGCCATGACATGCAGGCCAACTACGATCCGGAAACGGCCGCCACGGTGTGGAACTCACCGGCGTATCACACCACTGCGATCAAGTGGACGTCGCCGGTGACCAGCTCGCTGTTCCTTGAAGCGGGCTTCTCGAACAACACCGAGTACTACACGAACGAGTACCGCGACGGCATCGAGAAGCCGATGTTTACCGCGGAGTGGTATCGCACCGCCGCCAAGAACGAGGTGGACCTCGGCGGCTACACGCAGGCCGGCCCGATCAATACCACGGAGAGCCCGGTCGCGTTCTACTACAACGCGGCGATGACCTACGTGAAGGGCGACCACACCATCAAGTTCGGCTTCAACAATCGGCAGGGGACCTTCAAGCACACTCGCCTCGCCAACGCCGACCTGGTGCAGCAGTACCGCAGCAGCAGCGCGGTCAACGCGACGCCGGGATGTGCGGCCGATCCGGCGTGCGTGCAGTCCAAGCGCTGGACCGTGCCGGACAGCGTCATCATTCGCAACACGCCGCTGAGCTACGGCGAGCGGCTGAACCGCGATCTGGGCATCTATATCCAGGACACCTGGCGCCTCAACCGTCTGACCGCGAACATCGGCCTCCGGTGGGAAACGCTCAACGCCAAGGTGCTGGCCGGCAAGTCTGGTGCCGGGCGCTTTGTGCCAGAGCGCACGTTCGATGAGGTCCTCGATGTGCCCGATTGGAACGATTGGGCACCGCGTATGGGCCTCGTGTATGACGTGTTCGGCAACGGCCGCACCGCCGTCAAGTATTCGTTGAATCGCTACAATCTGTCTCGCACCACGGGCATTGCCGCCAACTACAACCCGCTACTGCACCAGCCCGCCACGCTGCCATGGGTCGACAAGAACCGCGACGACATCGCCCAGGGGACGCTGCGTTGCGACTTCACGAGCCCTGACTGCGAGATCAATTTCGCGACGCTTTCGCAGAACTATGGGATTGCGGCATTGAACGAATACGGCAAGTTTCCCCGGACGTGGAACCTCGAGAACGGCATCGAGCTCCAGCACGAGCTGTTCGACGGGCTGTCGGTTGGCGCACAGTGGTGGCACGGCTCGTTCCGCAATTTGACGAACACCGTCAACCAGTCATGGACCGCGGCCGATTACACGCCGCAGACCTGGTACAACCCGATGACGGGACAGCCGTTCACCGTCTACGCGCGCAGCGCGGCAGCGGCGGCGAGGCCGGTCCGCAACCTCGATACGTACGACCCGGAGCGCAAGCAGACCTACGACTCCTGGAATTTCGAAAGCCGGTGGCGTATCCCCGGCGGCGGCCAGCTGAGTGGCGGCGTCGCCATCGAGCGTGAACGCCAGAAGTCCTGCACCGCGCCGGACGATCCGAACTACGTGACCGCGACCGCCGGGGTGTTCAATGGTGTCGGGCTCTGCGACGACTTCGCGCTGGACATTCCGTGGCGCCCGCAGTTCAAGATGTCAGGCACCAGGGAGATCGGCTGGGGCATCAACCTCAGCATGTCGTTCCAGAACAACTCGAGCCCGACCAGCTCGCGCCTCATGACTGTGACGCGTGGCGTGACGCGCTACCCGGCCAACTGCCCGTCGCCGTGCCCGGCCAACGAGATCATCATGCCGACGGCATCGTTCCCAGGCCAGGCGTCGATGAGCTACATGCTCGAATCGGCGCGTCAGTCGTCGGTCGAGCGCATCGTGCAGCTGGACTTCAAGGTGTCACGCACCTTCCGGTTCGGCCGCTTCTCGGTCCTGCCGACGTTCGAAGTGTTCAACGTGAACAACTCGGACGCAATTATCAGCTACATCACGACCAACTACCTGTCGACGTCGTACCTCGCGCCCAACAGCATCATGCAGGGCCGCATGTATGGCGTCGGCGTGGTGACGCGCTGGTAGGCTGACGACGATCTGAC
>DATMJU010000310.1:0-6888 GCA_035553795.1 Vicinamibacterales bacterium | reverse complement strand
GGCCTCAACAAAGAGCAGTTTGCCCAGAAGGTGAAGGACGGCAGCGTCCGTCACGTCGGCCTGGCCGAAAGCGTCCAGATGATCGCCGACTCGATGGGTTGGAAGCTCGACAAGGTCACCGACGAGATCCAGCCGAAGATTGCCGACAAGGCGGTCGAGAGCGAGTTGATCGCCGTTGATCCCGGATACGTCTGCGGCATCATCCAGGACGGCATCGGCTACATGAAGGGCAAGCCCGTGATTACCCTCCACATGGAGGCGTACCTCGGCGCGCCCGAGTCGTTCGACGCGGTGACCGTTGAGGGCAATCCGCGCATCACCTCGAAGGTGAGCGGCGGCCTGCACGGTGACATTGCGACGGCGTCGATCACCGTCAACAGCATCCCGAAGATCCTGCGCGTGTCGCCCGGTCTGCGCACCATGGCGGACATGCCGATCCCGAGCTGGTTCGGCGGCAAGTAGTAAAATAGGGGCCATGCGCCCGCGACTGTTGTTGTTGTCGTCGGCCGTGGCACTCGTGTCCACGGTTGCGGTAGCTGTGTCCCAACAGCGCCGCACCGGCGCCTTCGACCAGTCGATCAACCACCCCGCGATCAAGTACCTCACCGCCGATACCGACACCGTTGTCGACCGCCTCAACGCGAAGTTGCGCGACGGTTCGGCGAAGCTCGCGTTCGAGGAGAAGACTGGGTATCTGAGGAGCGTCCTCGACCTGCTCAACGTGCCGGTCGAGTCGCAGATGCTCGTGTACTCCCAGACGAGCCTGCAGGCGCAGCACATCCGGATGGACAACCCGCGCGCGATTTACTTCAACGACGACGTGTCGGTGGGATACATCCGCGGCGCCGGCCTGATCGAAGTGACCGCGCAGGATTCGAAGATGGGGACTGTCTTCTACGCGATTCACCAGGCGCCCGCTGCGCAGCCGACCTTCGGCCGGGACCAGCAGTGCCTGCGCTGTCATCTCTCGTGGGACACGCTCGGCGTGCCAGGCCTGAGCGTCCTGACGACCTTCCCCAGGAAGAGCGAGAACGATTACGCGAACGGCGGCACCGTCGATCACTACCGGCCGCTCGAAGAGCGTTGGGGCGGATGGTATGTGACCGCGAAGAAGGCGCCGGCAAAGCACATGGGCAACCTGCCGCTGATCATGCCGAAGCCGCTGGCGGCATCCGTGCCGACGCGGCCGTCGCTGCAAGGCCTGTTCGATTTGGCCGGCTACCTCACTCCCTACAGCGACATCGTCGCGCTGATGGTGCTCGAGCACCAGGCGCACTTCAGCAACCTCGTGACGCGCGCCGGCTGGGAGGCGCGTCTCGGTGAGCCGCTGCGCGTGGCCGAAGCCGCGGACACCCTCGCTGACTACATGCTGTTCGTGGACGAAGCGAAGATCGACAGCGCGATTGAAGGATCGTCAGGCTTCGCCGAGAAGTTCGTGGCCCAGGGACCGAAAGACGCCAAGGGCCGATCGCTGCGCGAGCTGGATCTGAAGACACGCCTTCAGAAATATCCGCTCAGCTACATGATCCACTCGGACGCGTTCAAGGGCCTGCCGGAGGCGGCGAAGAACCTGGTGATGGGGAAGATCAATCGCGTGCTGTCGGGAGAGGTGAGCGATCCCAAATACGCGCACCTGACACCGCCGCTCCGCGCCGCGATCCGCGAGATCCTGAACGGTCAGTAGCCGGAGCGCGATGCGCGCTCAATGGTCCACACGTACTCCGGGTGGCCATTGCGGACAATCTCTTCCAACACGGTTGCGCCGAGTTTGCGCATCACGCCGACGGCGCGCACGTTGGCGATCTGTGTCTTGCCGACCAGGGTCTGGACGCCCCACTCGTTGAACAGAAATTCCAGGTAGACGTCGATCGCGCACTGGAACACGCCCGTGCCCCAGAGATGCGGTGCCATGGCGAACCCAATTTCCGCGCGCGTCGGCTCGTCGTAGCGCAGCGCCATGAACAGGCCGCTGACTTCTTCGTTGCCGGTCAACAGCGTGTAGCAGGCGGCTCGGCCCTCGGCACGGCGTGACTGGCTGAGCGCGATCCAGCCGCCGAAGTCGGCAATCGTTGCGGGAGGTGGGTCGAGGTGTGCCGACACATCGGGCCGCTGGAACAGCGCGGTCAGGGCCGCAGCGTCGGAGAGGTGTACTTCGCGGAGGCGAATGCCGTCGCGCGCGAGTACAGGCAGAGATTCCACTAGAACAAGGCTCACAACGTTACGTAGGTTTCCGCGCAGGAAAGTGGGGGCGCGGAGTGTTCAGCAGACAGTAGTGCGGGTGGTCCCTCGAATCAAGGGCCAAGGTCACTTCTCCGTGCAATCCGGCCTGCCGCTAAGTGGCAGAGATTCAAGGAGTTTGGCCCGTTTGCCGGGTGGTGTCGCGGCCAGTCGCTCATCCCATTCGGCCAGTAGCACGACAAGCTCCTCCTTGAGCGTCGTCAGTGCCGAGACCTCCTCGTCGATGCGCGCGAGCCGGTCGCCCACGATGGTGCGGACTTTCCGGCACGGCGCGCCGCCCCGCGCGCGCTCGTCGAACACGCGCGACAGTTCCTTGATCGAGAACCCGATCTTCAGGCAGCGGCGGATCAGCGCGACCTGCGCGACGGCGGCTGCCGGATAGCGGCGATAGCCGGCACGTGTGCGCGCCGGCGCCGGCAGCACGCCGCTGCGCTCGTAGTAGCGCAAGGTGTCGGTGCTGATGCCTGCGGCACCGGCCACCTCGCGCGGACTCAGTGTGTCTTTGCTGGCCTGCTGGCCCGCCAGCCCGAGAGCCTGTTTCACCGTTTCGTCACCGCCGTCGTGTCACCGGTTTTGTGATCGGCGATCTGGAATCGCATGAACTCGTGCACCGCCTGTAGAGCGGCGCCGTCGGTAGTGAAGATGTCGAGTCTTCCGCCCGTTGGAGTTTCGACGTAGACGAAGCGGATGCGGTCCTTCAACGCCGTCATCTTCTCCGTGCCCGGGACCTTGGTGGCGTGGATCAGCATCGGCGCCTCGAAGTTGCCGTCGCCG
The DNA here is from genome assembly GCA_035553795.1 of Vicinamibacterales bacterium. Taxonomy (GTDB): domain Bacteria; phylum Acidobacteriota; class Vicinamibacteria; order Vicinamibacterales; family UBA2999; genus 12-FULL-67-14b. Next base: position 3,876 of record DATMJU010000310.1, on the reverse strand, counting down.
AACATCTGTGCGATGTGCGGCAGGTGCGCGCGGATCGCGTCGCGATTGGTGAGGTCGGCGCGATCCTTCACGGAAATATCCACGGCGCCGCCATCGGCGTGCAGCCTGAAGCTATGCGTCGTCTTGTCCTGGTCAAAGCCCATGACGTGGGCGCCACGATCCTTGACGGCTTGATCGTGCGAATGCCCCGCTTGGCTGCCAGCCTGCTGGTCCGCCAGCCCGTTGGCCTGGAGAAGTGTCAGTAACAAGAGTGTTTTCATCATGCCAATGACAGTACGCCTTGGAACGATTCCAAGGTCAAGCCCTCAGAACTCGATCACCAATCCGGCCGATGGAACGATCGGCAAGAGCGAGTCTGTAACGCCGCTCAGTTGACCACGAGGACCGACGCCGTAGGGCACGTTCCGTTCGTTGCGCCGGTTCAGCACGTTGGCGACCTCGACGAACAGCGTGACGCGGCGTCCTGTCCACGTAACGGCGCGGTCGGCGCGCAGGTCGAAGCGGGTGTAGGCGGGCAGCCGCAGCGAATTGCGCGTGTCGGTGAGTCCGAAGAAGATCGGCCGATCGCCGCCAGACAGGGGCGTGCCCATCGGCGTTTGCTCGCCGACGTACCCGGTGATCGGGAAGTTGCTGCCGTACCTGAACTTCGCGCCGATGGTTGAGCGGTTCGATACGCGGTAGAGCGCGTACGCGGAGAACGTGTGGCGCTGGTCGAAATCGCTGACAAACGTCTCGCCGCTGACCACGTCGTCGTATTCGTGCTTACCGTAGGCGTAGGCGACCCAGCCTGACAGCCCGTCCGGCGCATCGCGTCGCAACATGGCCTCGACTCCGCGCGCGCGGCCACTAAGCCGATTTTCCCACGGTGCATCACCGCGGCCGAGCACGAAGCCGCCATCCGGAAGCGCTTGCGGTTCCGAACCTGCGGCCCGCAGCACATCACGCTCGTCGCGACGGAATCCCGTGATTTGGACAGTGACCGCGCGTGCCAAGGCCTGCGCGATCGTGAGATCCGCGTGCGTCGCTCGTTCGGGCACTAGATTCGGGTTGCCGTTCAGTCCATTCAGGTACGTCAAGGCGGGAAACTGGCGATACACGCCCACGCCGCCGCGGAATGATAGTCCGCCGGCGAGATCGAGCGATCCGGTGATCCACGGCGAAGTCGTCCTGGTGTCGGTGGGCTTCCAGTAGTCGAAGCGCGCGCCCGGGGCGAGGCGCAAGCGCCCGAACTGAGCGCTGAGCCGGCCGTATGCGGACGCCGCGCGTCCCGACGCGGTGTAATCGAACAACACTTGCGGTGCGACAGCGCCATCAAACGTTCGCTGGCGAGTGCCGGCGGCACGCGTACTGACGAGATCGCCGCCGAGGTCAACGATCCAGCGCGCGCTCGGCGCGATCTTCACGTCCGCGCGCCACGCGAGATCACTGGCCTCGCCGCCATCGAGGAGCGTGTCGTTCTCGTTGACGTTGCGGAAATGCATGCCGGTCGCGTAGACCCGTTGCGTGACCGCGACGCGCGGCCCTGGAGTGAATCGCCACGTCGCCGCCGCAAGCCAACCACGGCTCCGCGCGACAGCCTCGTCATTCACGGAAATGTCTTCCGGCGCTTCGTCGAAAGCGGATCTGCCGGTGATGGTGAGTAGCTGAACTTGATGCTTCGGGTTGATGTCGAAGGTGATCTTTCCAAGTGCGTCGGTGAATCCGAACCCGAAGCTTCCATCCGGGTCGATGCGATCGAGCAGGAAGTCAAGATAGCTGCGGCGCACCGACGCGACCCACGCGCCCTTGCCGCCCGAGAGCGGGCCCTCGACGATCGCGTTGGCGCTGGTGCCGCTCAACCCGGCGCGCCCGTGGACGCCATCGCGATTGCCATCGCGCGTCGTCAGATCCACCTGTGCGCCGAGGCGCCGCCCCATGAGTTGCGGATAGCTTCCCGGCAGCAGCGACGCAGCGCCGAGCGCCTCGCTATTGACCATGGCGATCGAGCCGCCATCGGGCACGTTGTGGATCGTATGAATCAAGTAAGGCGCGGGGATCCCATCAACTGACAGCCCGACGTGGCGAAAGCCGCTGCCGCGCACGCTGAACTCGCTGTAGAAGTCGTTGGTTGATGCGGCCGCAGGGAGCGCCTGGACGGCGCGCAGCGGATCGTCGAGCATCACGCCGCGCAGCGCCTGCAGATCGCGCCCGTGCAGGACCGAGCCCGCTGGCGCCTCGTCTACAGGAGTTGGCGCCGCTCCGGTGACGGTGATCGCTTCCTCGAAACTGCCGGCGCCTTCGGACAGCTCGATGACTAACTCACGGGGGATGCCGGCCGTGCTGTCGACTGTGTGGCGAACGGTCGCGTAGCCGATCAGCGAGATGTTCAGCGTATGGGCGCCGGCCGGCAGCGACAGCGTGAAGGCGCCGGTGGCGTCGGTCTCGGTGAAGGCGGGTGGTGCGTCCACGTGCACCAGCGCGCGGGCCAGCGGTTGGCCGGTCCGCGCATCAACCACGCGTCCGCTGATGGCGGTGCTCTGTGCCAGTGTGGCGTCCGGCCATGCGAAAACGATCACCAGCAGGAGCGGGACAAGACGGGAGATTCCAGTCACGATGCGCTTCTCTCTTGGCAGGCGGCCGCGAGAACTGACAATACCTTGTCAGTCTAGCGCTGCCTGATAATGGAACGCATGGCAAAGCGGCGCCGGCCGGCGAATGCCGGGGATGGACCCAGTGACGAGTGGTGGCGCGAGGTATCGGCGCTCTTCGAAGAGAGCGTGCGGTTCTACTTGAGGCTCAGCGCCGTCGCGTCGAAGATGCATGGCGACGGGCCACTGTCCGGGCCGCGCCGGACGGTGCTGCTCGGCCTCCATCGCTCGGGCCCGCGAACCGTGGCGCAGTTGGCGCGTGAGCGCGAGCAGTCCCGTCAGCGTTTCCAGCCCATCGTCAATGCGTTGATCGCAGACGGGTTGCTGCAGGCAGTGCCGAATGCCGCCCACAAACAGTCGCCCTTGATTGTCCTGACCGCCAGCGGGCGCCGGACAGTGCAGCGCATCCAGGCGACTGAGCAAGCGTGGCTTCCGCGTTTGAGGGTCTCGGTCTCCCGCGCTCGCCTGTCAAACGCCACGGCCACGTTACGCGAAGTGCGCGGCGGCCTCGAGAGCCTGCTCAGGCCGGACGAACAACAGCAGGGCTAGCCGCCCCCAGCAACCTTTTCAGCGGCCGATCCGTCTCACCTATTGCAATCCCATAGGACGGCCAGTATCGTTCATATGGGAAACCCATAGATATGACTCAACACGAGAAGAACGCCGTGTGGCAGGGCACCTTGTCTCTGATGGTGTTGCGCACCTTGCTGACGATGGGGGAGCAGCATGGGTATGGGATTGCCCGGCGCATCGAGCAGACCAGCGAGGGAAAGCTGTCGATCAATTACGGCACCCTGTATCCAGCGCTGTTGAAGCTCGAGCAGGAAGGCCTGATCAGCTCCGAGTGGGGCGTGTCAGACAACAACCGCAGGGCCAAGTTCTACAAGCTCACCAAGGCCGGCCGTAAGCAGATCGAGCGCGATACCAAGCAGTGGGAAGCGACCAACGCGATCATGACGCGCTTCCTCGCCGCCGACGGAGACTGACATGCGACATCTTCGAGCCTGGTTCGCGCGCGTCGCCGGCTTCGTACGACCCGGGCGGGGCGAGAGCGACTTCAACGACGAGCTGCGCAGCCATCTCGAACTGCACATCGACGACAACCTCCGCGCGGGCATGACGCCCGAGGAGGCGCGCCGCCGGGCGCTGGTGAAGCTGGGCAGCGTGGCATCGGTCGCCGAGGCGCATCGCGATCGCCGCGGACTCCCCGGGCTCGAAGCCTTGATGCAGGACGTGCGCTACGCCCTGC